>CAZMND010000032.1:0-20600 GCA_964567585.1 uncultured Lachnospiraceae bacterium | reverse complement strand
GTCACATTTTTCTGCAAGTTCTTTTACAGTTCCTTTTACTTCTGTATCAGGAGTTTTTAAAATTGTTGCATAAATTGTTTTTTCATCTTCAAAATACTGAACCCATAATCTCTGTAAATCACCTTTGTTTGCTGTTTCAGAGTAGGCCATATCACGCCATTTTTTTAATAATGCCATTTTTCTTCACCTCATTAGTTTGTCTATTTGCTTAAGTTAGTATATAACAAAAGGCTTTTTCTGACAAGTCACACTTTTTATTTTTACTTTTATAAAAAGATGTGCTATGCTTTTACCTGATACTAATTTTAAAAGAAAAAGCGAGGAAATTACTTATGAAAGATAAAATGAAACGAATCGGCGCATTAGTTGGCGTCATCTTACTTGCAGGCTCTATTATTGCAACACTGGTAATGGCAATTCTTGGATATACCTTTGAAAGTGCTCTTTTTATGGGTCTTGTGGTTGCTGACATCTGTCTTCCCATTTTACTTTGGGTGTACATCTGGCTGTTTGGAAAACTTACCGGCAAACACACTATGGCATCCTTTGATTTGATGCAGGATAAAAACGAATAATATTGCACAAAAGGGTGTCCCAAAGCCAATGCTTGACCAAGGAACACCCTATTTTTATATTATCTTCTTTCGTTTACATAAATTTTTACTCTACTTTGAATAATTCCACTAACTTCTTCTGCCGTTTTCTTATTATCCCAAAAAGCTTCTAATTCTTCCTCAACTATAATCATTATTTGTTGATCATATGTAGCCAGAGTTGTTGCGCCCTCTATGACTTTTTTGTATTCTGCAGCTTCCTCCTTTGTTGCGGCAAATAACTCTATCTCTAAATCTTCATAGCAATAAGTCGTTTTTGATATTTCTACTTCTTTACCATTTTCATTCACATAATACTCTTTTTCCATAGCGCTTTCCATCTGTTTTTCAAAAGCATCTTTATGTATAGGAATATTATAGTATATATAATTACTTTGGTACTCTTTTGATATCATACTTCTCACAAAGTTCCAAGCAATTTCTTTATTCGGGCTTTTTTCCGAAATCGCCAAAAGATTACTTGAAGTCTGAATCAATCCGCCATTTGCTCCCGGATAACCCAACGCAACAATCTCATCACCCAATATAGCTTTTGTCACCTGATATTCGCCTATTTCATACAATTCACAACTATAGAGCAAAATCTTATCCTGTCTAAATTTATCTACGGTTTCGTTATTGAAAATATCCCAATCAGACTTCTTTGGAAATTTCTTTGATAAATTCACGATTTCAACAAACTCATCCGAATCAAAATAACATTCTCCATTTTCCCAATCTATAAATTTATCCAGCGAACCTTGTAACATAAAAAATACAAACTCCATTTGTGACATACTGTCTATTATCGCCACATCTTTTGGCATATCATCCATCATCAACTTTACATCATCTAACGAGATGGAATCCTTATTTCCCCATATTTTTTCCTTTCCTACCAGCGTACTGATAGAAAAAGAAACCGGCATAGCATAAAGTTTGCCCGAAACATCATAGGCAGCCAAAATATTTTCAAAATAGTCTTCACGATTAATATCTTTATCCGCATTCATAAATTCATTCAAATCCGCATAAAGACCTTTCTCTGCCATCATTTTATAATTTGACCAACTCACATTCACAATATCGGCAAAGCCTTCTTCTAAAATCGCCTGATTATATTCATTCCACGCATCTTCATAATTTTCTTCGTCATAATAATCAATCACTTTTACGCGGTATTCTTCACTGTTTTTATTAAAACGTACAATGGCCTCCATGATTTCTGTATCTGCACCAAAAGTAGCATATGTAATAATTGTTTTTTCTTCAAGCGGTTTATCTGTTTCTTTAAAAATAGCCACTTCATATGCCAATTGCTCCTGAATCAGATTTTCTACACAAATTACTATGCTTCCATCCTCCATAACCTCAAGCATACGTACGGAATCCATAGTAATATCATAATCAATCCAATTAAGTATTTTGCTTTTTTCTTCTGTTTTTAAGTCATAAGTTAAAAGAGAATTTTCATCGCTATACCACAGTTTTTCATTTGCATCAATACAATAATTGAAGGTCATAAAAGAGGCAAGTTCGCCGGTTTTTTTCCCTAATTTATTTGCCTTTACATCTACAGGCGCCAAATATTGCTTCATTGAAATACCACCGGTATAAGAATAATACACCTCTCCATTGTCTGATGCCAAAAATCCATTTCCCCAATTATCACAATCGATATCTACAATTTTTTCACCTTGGTTATCAAAAGCCATAACAAAAGTCATATTATCTGTTAAAAAAACATTTCCTTCTTTATCGCAGGCAATATCTGCCAAATACACAGCCTCATTTTCCGAATTTTTATCTGCCATGTCTTCCGTAATATCCCAATATTTCCTAACAGTTCCATCCATCTCGCAAGTTATGATTTTATACTCCGAATCAAGCACTTTAGTACGCTCCTGATTCCACTGTATGTTTTGACCGGTCATATAGATACCGGATTCTTCCACGCATAAATTTATAATCACCCCGACTTCATTAGTTGTAAATGATTTTAAATCCACTATGGAATAATTATCTAATGACATTTTCTTTAAAGTAATAAATCTATTCGTAGTATCCTCGGCTTTACTGTACACCAAAAAATATATCTCGTTTTCATAGATGTAAAAAGACGGGATAAATTCATCCTCTTCAAATTTGAAATCATAAAATTCCGTTTCAAACCAAGGACCTTCATCCATAGTCGTATTTTGTTTACCGGCATTTTCATTTTTTCCACAGCCTGCCAGTAATATAACTACCAGCAAAATTCCCATTGCAATTAGCATCCAAAATCTATTTTTCATCATATTCTCCCACATGGAATATTCGTATTTCCTTATTTAAAAACTTCCAACAGTTGCCTTTCTATATCCTCTAAAAGTACTTCATCTGCTCCGATAATAACTGCAGGACTATCTTCAATCACGTACAACTGCTGTCTGAAGTAATGAAATTTCTGTTCTATCATAACGATTTCTCCGCCACTTTGATTTTCAAGCATAAACCATACTTTATATATCCATTTTCCGGCAGTTATATCATACTCATCTACAAAATACATAACATCCTTATAGTACCAGCCTTCATCGCACAACTGTTGAACCCGCTCTATGAGCATATCTCTATATATATTTTTTTCCTCATCCGTCCCCTCAATGGTAATGGCCAATGCCAGTCCTGCTCCTGTTTTATCAACTTTTCCTTCCATTAAATCGTTATAAGCTTTTTTTGTCACATAATGCAAACAAATATCCAGATTGACATCATAAAAAGGAAGCATACTTTTGGTAAATGCCGGTGCACCATTTTGAGGCAATTCATATACAATGAATTTATCTGTAGAAACCTTTCCGAATGCCAATTCATATAAAAGTTCATTTTTTTCATAAAAACCTATCGTAATATCTGTATTGGTAATATCTGTAGGTTCTTCTTGGGCATAAGGATACTGGTCTATTCCATGGATTTTAACCGTTACGTCTTTTCCTGCAAAATAATACTCACAGGCACTTTTCACATCTGATTCTACTTGTGCAATATAAGCATCAAAATCCTCTAATTCCTCTGACCCTGTAACAGCATATTGATCTGCAACACGATAAGCTATGATATCCATAAACGGCTCTGTGTCCCCGTTTGACAGAGATTTACACACAGAGTAAATTTTAGCCGCATCAGCCAACGCAGAAAAACTCATACATTCATTGGTGATCTGTCCATAACTTAAAAATCCCAATCCCCCAATAATGCCCACCAGAATAATACATAAAATCGTAATCTTAATTTTTCCTCGCACCAGCTTCTTCTTCACTTTTTTCATGGGTGTTAATACTTCTCTACCTACTTCATCATTTACCAATACAGTTTCTGTTTTTTTATCTTCCAATTCTTTTTTGTATTCGCCAAGCCGCTTACAACAGTCCGGACATTTTTCCAAATGTTCCTTTAATTCATCTGCCGTTTCTTTAGAGCACAAATCTTCTGCATATAAAATAATTAAATCTTTAGCCAATTTACACTTCATACTATTCCCGTCCTTTCATTCTTCGTTTAATCCTTGTCCGTCGCTTTCAACATTTGCAAAAGCATTTCTTTCCCTCGCAGATAAGTAACGCGTCCCCATACCTCTGATTTTTCAAACATATTCCCAATTTCCTTATATGGCAAATCCGCATAGTGTCTCAATAAAAAGACCTCTTTATAAGGCTCCTCCAACCGATGTATCATCCGATGAATTTCACCGGCCGCTTCAGCAGACATCAGCTTTTCTTCCGGAGATATTTCTACATCTCTGATTTTCTCTTCGCACAAAGCTGCATCGGTCTGCTTTTTCTTTTTTCTCAGATAATCAAAATATATATTTTTTGCAATCTGACAAAGCCAAGTCGTCAATTTGCACCGACTGTCAAAAGTATATATCTTTTCAATCGCTTTTAGAAAGGTATCCTGCATTAAATCTTCAGCCAAATGCTCGTCACCACACATACGCAACAAAAATCTATATATCATTTCGGCATGTTCTTTATATATTTCATTAAAATCCATAGATTTCACGTCAGTTTACCTCCCTTCATTTATTTAGACGTAACAAAATGAATTTCGTTACAAAATTATTAAAAAAACTGATTACCAATAATGCAATCAGTTTTTAAGCATCCTATTTAATTCTTCCGCTGCCTGTTCATAGCTTTGAAATACAATCCCATGTATTCCCTGCGCCTTAGCAGCATCAATATTTTCCTGCAAATCATCAATGAAAACACATTCATCTGCCGACAAACCATATCGTTTAAGCAACAGCTGATAGATTTCCGGCTCCGGCTTTAACAAATGATCCTTATAGGACAAAATTCCACCGTCAGTATATGGTAAAAAATCCATCGCATCCGGATTATCATCAATCAATTTCTTACCAAAGTTGGAAAGCACCAATACCTGTAAGCCCCGCTCCTTTAAATTGCATATCCATGGAATGGCAAACTCTCTTTTTGTGACAATTCTGTGTGTATCTGCAAGAACCCTGCGGATTTCACTTTCCATTTCCTTATCCTGATTTACAAAAGCATCCAAGACCTCTTCATAGGTCATAATGCCTCTGTCAATTTCACACCAGATAGGACTTAAAATCGTGGCATTTGCCACCCTGTCAAAAGTTTCACCCACCAAGCCTTTTTCCTGATACATTTCACGCCAGTGAAAATTCACAAGCACATTTCCTATATCAAAAATAACTGTTTTTATCATAGTCATATCCCCATATAACACCTATGTGGCTAATTTCCCGATAAATTCACGAACTCTTGCATTATCAGAAGCAAAAATTTCTTCCGGTGTTCCATTGGCCTGAATTACGCCTTGTTCCATAAAAATGATTCTGTCAGAAACTTCTCTTGCAAATTGCATTTCGTGAGTAACGATAATCATAGTCATTTTTTCTTTTGCCAGTTCTTTAATAACCTTCAAAACCTCTGCTGTCAATTCCGGGTCAAGGGCTGAGGTTGGCTCATCAAAAAATAAAATTTCCGGATTTAAAGCTAATGCTCTTGCAATAGACACCCTCTGCTGCTGACCACCTGACAACTGATACGGATAAGCATCTCTTTTATCTGATAAACCAAGCTGCGCAAGAAGTTTTTCCGCACGCTCAATAGCCTCTTTTTTTGGCACTTTATCAACGCTTACCGGTGCATCAATAATATTCTTAAGCACAGTATAGTGTGGAAACAGATTAAAGTTCTGGAACACTAATCCAAAATGCTTTTTAATTCTTTTTAAATCATTTTTTTGCGCATACACACACTTACCGTCTGCGGTTTCGCTAACAGCTGTTTCGCCAAGATATTTCAGTTCACCGCCATCCATAGTTTCTAACATAGTGGCGCAGCGAAGAAGAGTCGATTTACCGGAACCGGAAGGTCCGATAATAGATACCACTTCTCCTTTTTTTACTGTCAGGGAGATATCTTTTAAAACTTCCAAATCGCCATCGAAAACTTTTTTCATATGATTAATTTCCAAGTAATTCATTTATCTCCCTCCTTATCTGTAATATGAGAACTTCTTTTCAACAAGTTCCATAAGTTTTGCTACTACAAAGTTAAAAATAAAATAGAAAAGTCCCGCTACCATAAGTGGTAAAACAGTCGCATCCTTTGCCGCAATCTGCTTCGCCATAGTAAACATTTCAAGGCAGGTAATAGCAAATGCCAGAGATGTATCTTTAACCAAAGTAATTGTTTCGTTTGTAACCGGTGGAATAACACGCTTAATTACCTGTGGCAGAATAATCTTAAAGAAAGTCTGACCCTTGCTGTAGCCAAGCACCTTAGCCGCCTCATACTGTCCCAGTGGCATAGATTCAATACCGGAACGATAAATTTCTGCAAAATACGCCGCATAGTTAATGGAGAATGCAATAATTACCGCAATAAAACGATACTCTGCCGCAAGCGGTACCTTAAACAAATAATATGGTCCAAAATATACAACTAAAAGCTGTAGCATAAGCGGTGTACCACGCATAAGCGCTATATATAATTTTGTCACACCACGCACAAGGAAATTTTTAGACATACGCCCAAATGCCACAATCATACCAAGTGGCAGGGAAAACAATAATGTCAAAACAAATATTTCCACAGACGTAAGCATACCGCTGCTTAACTTCACCGCCAAATCCGCTATGTACTCTAATGCACTTAATATTGTATCAATCATAAATCCTCCAAAACGCAAGCACATCCTGCTCACTTCACAATCACGTTATAAACGTCAAAAGAGGCATACCGGGTTGCCCCGATATGCCGCATAACTTTACTTATTTGCCGATGCAAAGCTGGTCTTCAAGACCCCATTCTTTTGCAATTTCAAGTACTGTTCCATCTTCAGCCATTTCTAATAAAGTTTTTTCTAATTTATCTCTTAATTCTGTATTTCCAAGTTTGAAACCTACTGCGTACTGTTCTGTAGCTAATTTTTCTTCAAGCATTACAAAGTCATCGCCACGGGCATCAATCTGATACTGTGCAACACCGATATCCATTGCAAGTGCATCGATAACACCTGATTCTAATTCCATAAAACCTGTGTTGTAATCACCGTACTGTGTTAAAGAAGCAAATGTAGCTGCAAGATCTGCTGCGCCGCCTTCTTCTGTATCTTCTAAAGCAGCAAGTGCTGAAGAATCTGCCTGAACACCAACGTTTTTACCTGCAAGGTCATCCTGTGATGCAATACCTGAATCTGCTTTTACAACAAATACCTGGCTGTTATCTATGTAAGCACAAGTCCATGTATACTGTTCTTCACGACCTGTCATTGTAAAACCATTCCAGATACAGTCAATTGTTTCTGCATCCAATTCCATATCTTTGGAATCCCAGTTGATTGGCTGTTTTACTAATTCCCAACCATTTCTTTCACAAACTTCTGCTGCCAAATCCAAGTCAAAACCAACATATTCTCCGTTATCGTCCTGATAACCATATGGTGGAAATTCTGCGTCGAATCCAACAATTAAAGTTTTGTCATCGTTGCCACAGCCTACCAATAATGTAGCCGCCATTGCAACCATAAGTAAAATAGAAACTAACTTTTTCATAATATATCCCTCCGTCTAATCCTTTAACGATTTATCACGCTAAATTGTTAACACGGTGTCATATTATCACATTTCTTAAATAACTGTCAACCAAATTATATTACAACTGTAGAATTACTTGAACTTTTCCTCGTAAGATGCAACCATTTCCATAATTTCCATTGTGTACTCCGGATAAGAATTGGATAAATCTCTAACCTCTTCCTGCGCCTTTTCTGCGATATCCTTGTTATTTTCCATCTGATTACGAAGCGCCTGTCTTCTACCGATAAGTTCATGTCTTATCTCTACCATTTCCTTCGGATCCACAAGAGCCGCCGCCTGTTTAATCCAAATCTCCGGATCTTTTATCCGATATTTTGCAAGATTTTTTACAAGAGACTTCTTATAAAAAACCAAATCCTCTTCCGCTTTCTCGAACTTCTTTCGTTCATTCTTTTCTTCAGAATATTTGTTCCAAAGTTCTTCCAGCTCTGCCGCCTTCGCAACACCATATTTTAAATATAAATAATCCAAAAGCTGCTTGTTATTGATGTATCGGATTTTTACTTTATTTTGCAACGTAACAATCTTTGCAATACAGTTTTCCACCGTTGTCTCTTCCTTTACGGCATCACTGTATTTCACAAACAGAACTGTCAGGGTAATTGCCGCTGCTGCCACCACAATCAGATAGCCAATGGTTGTATCCATTTCAAAACCAAACTGCATAATCAGAAGCATAACAACGCATACTGCCAACGCTCCCAGACAAATCCCCGTCATACCTTTCAGATTGGCAATTGCATTTTCCGCCTCATCCAAGCGGTACAAATATGCATATTTTTCACTGTCTAAACGGCTCAAATCCCGCTTTACAAGCACCTGGTATTCTTCTTCTTTTTTCAGCTTCTTAATACCGTCCGGGACCTCATCCTCCATACGTTCCAGTCTTTCGTATTTATCATCCGGCATACGATTGGCACTATCCAGATAATGGCTTCTGTCACGCTGTGCCGAAACAATCTTTTTTGCATCATAATCAATCTGGACTCTTATTTCCTTCGGAAGGGCATCGATTTCCTCCGTATCCTGCAAGTAAGCCGTCACCACGTTATACTCACCCGTAAGTTCATCGATTTTATTAGAAGCTTCTGCCATACGTTCCAGACAGGCACTCACATAATCCTGTCTTTGCTTTTTATCGTGAAAATTTATAAATTCACGATTCAGATTGGTATCTGACCATTCTTCTTCATTCTCAACGGCTTCTTTTTTTATATGAAATTTTTTCTTCTGCCACTGCAAAAATTTTTGGATCAATCCCATATACTACTCCTGTAAACACTTTCTGAAGTTTTCCTTCAAACGGTTTGTCATTCGTTCAATCTCTTCATAGTAAAGCTGCGCTTCACCAATATATTTACACTCTTTCAAATCATCAAGCTGTTTCTTCTTTTCAGAAACCTGCCACAACTTTTCAGACTCATTCAGTCTTTCCTCCAAATCCTGAGAAATATTGAAAAGTTCCGGATGGTCTGCCACATAACAAATATAAGCCTGTTCTGACAAATAAAGACGTTTTGCAGCCAACATCTGAAATGCAATTTTTTCCTCATTCAAAGCCGCATAAGCCTTTTCGAAATAGTAGTCCGCCTGTTCAAACAGAAACATTTTTGCAAAGGCAACACCCATTCCATGATAAATACCACCCTCAAAGGAAGTCACTATACAGCCTTCTCTCTCTTTCAAAAGCAGTTCATATTCTTTAATTGCCAATTCATACTTTCCATTATTCAAATAATAATCCGCACGGGTCTTCTTTCTTTCCCCTACGCTTCTGCCGGAGCAATCACGTACTGCATTAATGACCTTTTCTTCTTCCATACCGGCAAAATATCCGGTATATTCCACGATTGTCCTGACAAACACTTCCACATTACCATCATTTTTGCAAAGCGGATATAAAAACTCCGCCAATTCAGGCAAATCGCACTGATACTCCAGCCACTCAATCAGTTGACGGTTGACTATGCCATCATCCAGTAGGAATGCATTTTCTCTGAAAAAATAGCACAACTCTTCCACGGAATAAATATTCATTCCGGTGACAGGTACACAATATGGAATTTCTGCTCTTTTTCCTATACACAATACTACCAGACTCACTAAACTACTCCTTAATATTTAAAACAATTTCTTTTTCCCACTTTTTATTTGTAGCCGGATAAAAATCTCCAAAGCCCAAATCTTCTACTTCCACATGAATGGTGTCATCCGAAACCATCTTCATTTGAAGTCTCACTCTTGTGGTACCTGCTTTTCTTTCCGGAAGTTCATCCAAAACCATCGTTTCTTTATAAACCTTATTTCCGGTAAGTGATGAAATTCTAAACTCAAGCACATTGTCTTTTGGTATAATAAATTCTACCGCCGCACCGACTTCATACCAGTTTACACCTGCATTCAAAAGCACAAGGTACGAATTCTGTCCCCGTTTCATAACATCCATACCCACATTGGCCTTAAGCTTATCTTTTCCCAGATAAATATATTCCCTGCCAACCTCGCTAGGACGGATTTTTTCCAGTACACCGTAACATGCACCTTTACTATATAAGTTGTTTCCGGCAAATACTCTCCTGTTAATACACATATATTTCAGAGAATCCTTATACCATTCTTCCTTATATCCGTTACCTATAAGTTGAATAGAAGATACATATCTTCCATCGCAGTTTTTATGTAAAATATTCAAAAAGTTCCGGTCCTTGTTGCCGATTTCGATATTATTGTATTTCTCCGTTTCCGAAAAAGCAACCACCGGAGTTGTATTCTGATTAAACTCCAACCTGTGCGTTATCATCATATCTTTTTCATATTCGCATGCCAGAACCTGTCCGTTCCAAACATCCTTCGGCTGATGGATCGTATAGAAATACAAACTTTCCACATGGCTTTGGAAAAATATCATATCTGTTTTCAGAGAAAGACCTTCTACTATCGTATTGAAAATTTTCACATTCTGTTCATCAATAATTCCCGTTGAAAACATAACTCCGGCAATTTTACTTAATGGTACAACCGCACTTAAAATTGAAAAACTCTTCTTAACAAACAGTGATAGTAAAAGCACAGGGTCATACTCTTCATCCTCTACAATGACCGGGATTTGCTTTCTCGCTTTCTCAAAGAGCCCCTCCACCAGTGTACCGGCGCCACTTTCTGCCTGTTTTAAAGCTTCTCTTCCGTAATACCACTGATTCACTTCCAGTCTCTTACAAAGCACTGTCGGAATATCATAAACCTGATTTCCCATAACGGAGGACACTGTTTCTGCTTCGTATGAATCCAGCGGGCAATAACTGATTTGTGCATTATAATCACTTAAATCATAGCCGATGACTACACAATCATTCTCCTGCATTCTTGTATCACTTTTTCTACCCAGTAACATAGTTATCCTCCTTTCTTACTTTTTAACTAAACAAGTCTTCTACAAGATATTCTTTCTTATAGTACTCCTCTAACAGTTCATCCAGAGTTTCGTAATCCTGCATTGTTTTACTAATGGCAATATCATTGAGCATATTATATCTGCCTTCATCGTTTCCACCGGCCATATCTGTTCTTTGTATCGTATTACTTTCCGTAAGCTGTGCCTTCCCGTCAACTTCTTCCATAATGTAATATTGAAGTACCTCTCCGTAAAACAGTACAAATTCCTTACAATATACACCACCGTAGACATTGCGCATTTCTTCCGTACAATACTCGCCGCCTTCACCATCGCCAAGTTCTACTACATAGTGCAATACAGCCTTTCCGTTTGGATCACCCTTGTATTCTATGAATACCTTGTCCTCATACACCCTGAGCTCAGGAACTTCCCGGACATATTCTAAGAAAAATGGAAGAAATACACTTCCCGCAAGCAACTCCCTAATAAAAACAATTGCCACATTCCTTGTTTCTTCTTTTAATGCATCTCTGTTTTCAGCAAAAAACTTGATGTACGCCAGTTTCTCCACAAGCAACCACTCGTAGTTCTCGTAGACGCTTGCCACCTGTTCAAAGATGTAAGCCGTAACTAATCTGTCTTTTACAAAATAATCATAAGACCATTGTGCCAGGAAGCTGTGTTCCAATTCCGGTTCTACATAACCTTTTTTGTATGATTTGTATATTTCCAAAAGATCACTGATATACGCTCCCGAATAAAGCACCTGCTCCAAACATCTTTGACACAATTCTCTGTTATCCACATCAAAGGATTCCGCCGCCTGCCAGATATCACGCATATCCTTAGACAAGCCTTCAAAATAGTACACCAGATATTGCAAAATATTGGTATCATATTTTCCCTTTTTAAAACAAAAATATGCTAAATCCAAAAGAACTTCGTCCCTGACTACCATATTCTCTTCAATACGTCTGCTGGTAATTTTCATAAGCGTTTTAACATCCAAACCGCTTATTCCGTAATCACGTACAAAACTGTACGCTTCCTCATTCATACCACGTAAAACAAACAGGCGTATCACTTCGCATCGAAGGTCTATATCCAACTGACCGCCGTCTATCATACTGAGCACTTCATCCATTTGTTCAATACAATCTTTATCGTAATAGTATTGCAAAAGTGCAACCATAATCCGCTGTCTGTAACGGTCCTTCAAATGTTCCACAACCATTAATCGTTCGTAACGCACTACTTGTGTTTCATCAATATAGCCTGTGTCTTTGCTGATTTCAATCATATATCCGTCAAAGCCCGGACATTCCTGTACAAATGGCGCTATCTGCTTCGCCATCTTAGCCGGCAGAAGCAGTTTTTCCGTAATATAATGAACCGATGACATATATCTGTTTCTGTATACATCTTCAAAACTGATTGTATGCTCTGAACCGTATAAATAAACAATTGCCTGTCCATTTTGAATCGGATATATCTCCTCCACCTTATCATACTGTGATTTTACTACACAATATCGCATCTCCTTCGACTCCACTTTGATTAAGTGCGCAAAAATAAGTGGTGCGATATGATTCGCATACTCAGTATTCAACATTCTCTCATTGAATACCGTCTTATACAGATAGGCAAGATTTTTACTGATTCGGTCTTTGGAAACCTGTTCCATAACAAAACGCTCTATCTGCGGACGATAATTGTCCCAAAACTCTCCAATTTTATCCGCATATCTTACAATACATGCATACAAATATGCATTGGTATCATAATCTAAATTACTGTTGTAATTAAAATACATTATAATGATTTTCGGTAGTTGTCTTAAGGATGCTTTATCCACTGAAAGCATATAAAACTCATATAATCTGGTAATTTTTAAATTCCTCTCAACACTCAGTTCATACCATTTAAAGTACCGATTATCCGAGATATTCCCTTTAATCAGCATACTGCAAATATGCATCAGGGTATTATCATCCCCGTATATCTCATACAGTTTTTCAAGCACCTTAAATAAAAGTGAATCATACCCTTTATTCTTTTCAAGCAAATAGTGGAACTGTCTCATAAGTTCCTTGCCAATTAGTTTTTTCTTTGCACCGTACATAAGTACCTGCACTTCAAACTCATCCAGCTTTGTCAAAAGACTGGGCGATGCATTCATCAAAACAAATGCTTCAATATAAAACAACGGGCTGCTCGAACCTTTATAAAACTGTTCTTCCAAAAAACTCCACTTCGTATATGCATTTTTTGACAGTTCTTCGGATAAGAACAGTAAAAACCATGCAATATAAGAATTATCCGGAGTTTCTTCATACATTGACATCATCATATCGGTCACCTTGTTTACATAGGCTTCCTCCTTGCTGTTTAACGATGTCAAATATAAATAATAGGCATATAAATCCCTATCTGTCTCTTCATTTTTCACAAACAACTGCTCTGCTCTATCCAGAACCCACTTAGCCTCATTTACCCTTTTTTCCGTAATAAGAATTTGTGCCTGGAACAATCTCGCCACAGTATCCGTTTCATCGTTCAAAAGCATTCTGTCTACTATGCGCGAAGTCTCCTTGAGCCATATTGCAGAACTGATTTGTTTCACACGAAATGCCTGATAATATTCCATAAGCGAAACAATAAGACGCTGTCTTTCTCTTCTCTCACGCACGCGCTTCGGTGTCCCCCACTTTTGCTTCACACATATTTTTACTTCAAAGGATGTGAAACTGTTTGAAAAAATAATTCGTCCGTAATTATTTCCGTCATGAAGTCCTTCCGGATGAATATAGAAAAGTGGTTTACAATAATTTCCCAGAAAATGTTCACTTGCAAGGAAACTGTTTTCCACTGACAAAAAGTCGCCTTCTGCTTCTATTCTTAAAAACGTATATCCCCAGCCATTTCTTGTTATCATAATTTCATTCGCAAGAATTTCTGATACGTTTTCAAATTCCAACTGATATGTATTCGGCGTATAATTTACTGCCTGCTTTTTATTGATATATAAAAGAAACTCTTCCATATTCTGTTCATTTCCCGAATATTTGGAAAGACTTTTATACGCATCATAATATTTACGGTCAACGCCCGAAAATACGCTTTCAAATTCCTCTTTATAAAACAGACTTAAAGCCTCATCCCAATTGCTCTTTGCAAGATTTGCAAAATGGAACAAATTGCGGATGCTGCCAAGAGATGACTTTGGAACTTTATGGACAATACTTACCACGTAAGATAGATATGCCTCGCCCTGATTCGAAACCACATAGAAGTATCCCTTTTCTACATCGCCCGGCTGCATAAATGATGCATCAAACGAAAAACGGATTACCGCTTCATTCTCATCAAACTCCGGATTATGACATACCATACGATGGTCCGATGTCGTAACCTTACCATTAAATGGTCCGTTAAGGTCTGCAAGAATTGAGAATTCGCCTTCATAAACCGAACTGTCTTCCAGTTCAATTTCTATTCTGGAGCAGGAAAACTCTATATTTCCGGTTTCATATACAAAATTACCTTCTAATATCTGACTGATTTCCGGTCTCAATTCTTCACCTTCTTTCTTCCTCTGTCTACTCTATTTCTAATGCATTTGCATACATAATCAATTATAACATTATGTAACCCTTTAGTCCAATGAAACTTAGCATACTTTTGCACATTTTTTTCCTTTTTACATATCTTACCATAAAGACCTTTTAGGGGATTTTATGATGGAAAAAATATTGCCCCAACAAATCGAAACACCTTCTACCGGTACGCTCCGTATTTTTGTTTTAAGTACGCTTGGTCCGATACCCGTTCCAAATGCCACTGTCATTTTATCTTATAATGAACAACCGAATAATATTATAGAAACCCTGACTACCGATTCATCCGGCCAAACCGAAACCGTAACACTTCCCGCCCCACCACTTGAATATTCTATGGTACCAAATGAACCAAGACCCTATTCCGAATATGAAGTCACGGTAAGTGCCGAAGGTTATGAAACAGTTGTCGTAAACGGCACGGAAATTTTGCCCACACAAAATGCAATTTTGCCTGTATATATGCCACCGATAGAATTTCCAAACGAGCCAAAACAGGACGTCAACATCCCCGACCACACCTTGTACGGCGATTATCCACCCAAAATTCCGGAGGATGAAATCAAACCGCTTCCGGACACAGGAGAAATTGTTTTGTCCAGGATCGTTATTCCGGAATACATTATTGTACATGACGGCGTTCCTTCCGACAGTTCGGCAAGGGATTATTATGTCACATACAAGGATTACATCAAAAATGTTGCCTGCTGTGAAATTTATGCGACCTGGCCGGAAAGCTGTATTTATGCCAACATTCTTGCCATTATGTCCTTTACCTTGAACCGGGTGTACACCGAATGGTATCGGAACCAAGGTTACAATTTCACAATTACATCCTCTACGGCCTATGACCAGAAATGGATTTATGGCAGAAATATCTTTGAAAATATTGATTATCTGGTAGATACCGTATTCAACAACTTTTTATCCCGCCCGGGCGTCAGACAGCCGCTCCTTACAACCTATTGCGATGGTAACCGCACAACCTGCGACGGTCTTAGCCAATGGGGTTCCAAATTCCTTGGTGATGACGGCTATACTGCCATTGAAATACTTAGATATTTTTATGGCGATGATATTTACATCAATTCAGCATCTACCGTTTCCGGCATACCATCGTCATTTCCGGGATATAACTTAACTGTTGGTTCCACCGGTGAAAAAGTCCGTCAAATTCAGGAACAACTAATACGAATTGCCGGGAACTACCCGTTAATTCCGGTAATTGTTGCGGATGGAATTTTCGGTCCAAATACCGAAAACGCAGTAAAAGTTTTTCAGGGAATTTTCAACATTCCTCAAACCGGAATCGTTGATTTTCCAACCTGGTATGAAATTTCTGAAATTTATGTAGGTGTTTCACGTATAGCGGAGCCGATTTAGGAAATACTATAAAAGCAAGCTTTCCCTCTCCTAAGTAAGCAATAAAAAAAGCAGCCGGTGCGCATTAAATGCGTATCGGCTGTTTTACTGTTTTACACTTTTATTTTGTTAATAACATCATTATATCATTGCTTCTTGCAACAAATTTTGTCATCGCTTCCGGCGATAATGGCGCATTTTGGAGCATACCAAGATCATAAAGCTGTTCACAAATCATAGTCGTATTTTCATCTTCTTTATGTTCAAGAACATACTGTACAAGCGGATGATTTGCATTGAGAACAAGTGTGGCTCCTTCGTCACCAAAGCCGCCCATTCCCATACCGTTCATAGCATACATCTTCATCATATCCTGCATACGTCTTGTTTCTTCAGAAATGGTAACAACAGATGCAATCTTCTTGTTTTTCAGTTTTTCTACCTTCACATTTAAAGAATCCTTCTTTAATGCTTTTTTTATAATTCCTGCAATTTCTTCCGCATGGGCTTCCATTTCCTTTTCAGCCTTCTTAGAAGTTTTTGCTTTAAAACTGTCTGTCAAGTCCGCATCAATTCGCTGGAATTTGATATGCTCATTCTTAGATTCAAGCTGTGAAACAAACGGCTGGTCGATATTGTGTGTCAAAATAACCGCATTCATTTTCGCCTGACGGAACATATTGATATACTGGCTCTGCTGATTTACATCCGTTACATAGTAGATAACTTTTTCTTTCTTTTCTTCTGTTTCTACATCTGTATCTTCCACGATTTCGGCTTCTACTTTTTCACCGTTTTCATCCGTTGCATTTTCTTCTTCCACATCAATTTTGTTGATTTCAAGGCACTCCGGTAAAGTCATATATTTGCCATCCAAATCCTTAAACAGGATGTAATCTGTCATCTTTTCGCAGAATTTATCATCCTTTAAGCAACCAAATTTGATGAACGGGCTGATGTCATCCCAGTATTTTTCATATTCTTCTTTTTCAGTTTTGCACAATCCCGCGAGCTTATCCGCAACCTTTTTGCTGATATAATCAGAGATTTTCTTCACAAAACCATCATTCTGAAGGGCACTTCTTGAAACATTCAATGGTAAGTCCGGACAATCAATAACACCTTTTAAAAGTAAAAGGAATTCCGGAATAACTTCCTTGATATTGTCCGCAATAAACACCTGGTTGTTGTAAAGTTTAATTGTTCCTTCAATAGATTCATATTCCATATTGATTTTCGGGAAATACAAAATACCTTTTAGGTTAAACGGATAATCCATATTCAAATGAATCCAGAAAAGCGGTTCTTTGTAATCGTGGAATACTTTTCTGTAAAATTCCAGATACTCTTCCTTGGTACATTCATTCGGATGCTTTGTCCAAAGCGGATTTGTATCGTTTAATAATTCAGGCTCTTTTTTCTTATCTTCTTCGCCTTCAACTACTGCTGCAACTTCATCTTCCGCCTTACTTAAATAAATTTCATAAGGCATAAATGAACAATATTTCTTGATAACCTCTCTGGCTTCGTACTCATTACAGAATTTCAGGCAATCTTCGTTTAAGAAAAGCGTAATTTCCGTACCAACTTCTGCCTTATCCCCATCATCCATAGTAAATTCCGTACCGCCGTCACATTCCCAGTGAACTGCTTTTGCACCATCTTTATAAGACAATGTGTCAATGTGTACTTCGTCAGCCACCATAAATGCAGAATAAAAGCCTAAACCAAAGTGACCGATGATCTGGTCTTCGTTTGTTTTATCCTTATATTTTTCAATAAAGTCCGTCGCACCGGAAAAAGCAATCTGATTGATATATTCTTCCACTTCGTCTGCTGTCATTCCCAGACCGTTATCGATAAACTTAAGTGTCTTATCCTGTGGATTTACAACTACTTTAATCTGACCCTTAAACCCATCAGCCAAAGTGTATTCACCCATCATATCCAATTTCTTTAACTTAGTGATTGCATCACAACCGTTAGAAATTAATTCTCTGTAAAAAATGTCGTGGTCCGAATATAACCACTTCTTGATAATAGGAAAAATATTTTCACTATTAATCGATAAACTACCCTGTCTTGCTGCCATTAATATCACTTCCTTTTCTTTTACTACATTTCATCCCAAATCTTGGCAACTAAATGTAGTTTAAGACCCCATAAACCAAATGTCAAGACAAAATTAGCACTCAGAGGCCCCGAGTGCTAACATTTAATAATTATTTTAGAATTTGTTTAGAAATACGTTAAATTAGTCCGCAGTCGCAAAATATTTATCATAGATAGTAAAGAAAGAACTTGTCTTTAACCCTTCATCGTGAAGGAAGGTTACATCTTCCCACAGTTTGTCATTCAAATCCCTTGTAAGAGATGCAACAAATGTTTCATATTCCTGATAAAAAGCCTCTTCTTTTCTCTTCTCCATGATTTTAAGCTTGTTGGCGTCTGTTTCTTCCCTATCAAAAGTATTGATACACTTAATAATATAGTATCCGTCCTCACCTTCCACAATACCACTAAGTTCTCCCGTTTCCATGTTGAAGGCCGCATCTTCAAACGCCTTATCCACTTCGCCTTTGCCAAAGGAAATCGTATTAAGTTCGGCTTCGTTATACTCATCCATTAAAGACTTAAAAGAGTGTTCACCGGACTGTGCCATTTCAAGAACATCCTTCATTTCATCATAGACCTTTTTTTTCATAGCATCCGTATAGGCCACCTTTGCTCCCGAACCGTCCAGCATATATGTCTTCATAAAAATATGTTCTACCGTAACGCTTCTAGCTTCATCATCGCTTACTTCAGGATTAATATCTTCTAAAATGTACTCACACACCTTATCCGCCAATGCACATTCCTTGTACAAATTGGTAATCAGCGTTTTATCCACATCAAGCAGTTTTCTCTCTGTTTCACTTAAGGAATCATAATACTCGTCTGCTGCCACCTTTACCTTATTCATTTCAGCGTCATTTAATTTCACGCCATTTTCTTTAGCCATTAAATTCAGTGTCTTAATTCTGGCAATTTTAGCAAGTACAATATCCTTTACATTTTCTTCCAATGTAATATCGCCTACTCCGGTTTCCCAAATTCCCTCACCATAGACCTGTTCGTACTGGTTCTGGGTATTGGTCAGATAAACCATTATTTCAGGCAACATACACGAAACATCCTCAATACGGAATACTTCGTTTTTCTCAAAGCCGGTTGTCAAAACAACCTTTTTATTCTCATTATCGCCACAGCCTGTCATTGCCAAAAGCAGACAAATCACAAAGCCTAGGGCCACCTTTTTCTTTATATACTTCATTGTTCTATTTCTTTCTTTCATACTTCAAAAAGTGATATGTCAGGTCAAAATACACCTGTTCATCACTGTCTGCCGTAATTTCCCATTCACCCATTTCATCCAGGTTAGGGAAATAGGTATCTGCCTCGTATGCGCGGTCAATTTTTGTCACATGAGCAGTATCACAATATGGCAGCATCTGTTTGTAGATACTGTCACCACCTATAATATAAACATCCTTTGTATCATACTTTTTCAGTTCTTCCAAAAGTTCCTCTATAGAATGTACCACAATTGCATCTTTTACCTGATAGTCCTGCTTTGTAGACACAATAATGTTAATTCTGTTAGGAAGCGGTCTCCCTTGTGGAAAAGTTTCTAAAGTTTTTCTGCCAAGCACCACAACTTTTCCGGTTGTCTCCTGTCTGAAAAATTTCTGGTCTGCAGGTATTCTGACAAGCAATTCGTTTTTATATCCAATTGCCCAATTTTCATCTACTGCTACTATACAATTCATTATGTTATCTCCTTATGTTTAAATTGCGATAGGAATATTAGTAACCTGTGGTCCTGTCACATAGTTTTCTACTTTCACGTCATTTCTCGTAAATTGATAGAAATCCTTGATTTCCGGATTCAACCAGAAAGTAGGCGCCTCATAGGTCGGTCTTTGAATCAGTTCCTCGATAATCGGAATATGTTTATCATAGATATGCGCATCCGCAATCACGTGAACCAATTCGCCCACTCTCATATCGCATACTTGCGCCAGCATATGAAGAAGTACGGAATACTGTACTACATTCCAGTTATTTGCTGCCAAAACGTCCTGTGAACGCTGATTCAAAATACCATTCAAGGTCAGCTTATCATCACCTTTTTTCTGAGTCACATTAAAAGTCATAGAATACGCACAAGGATACAAATTCATTTCATGCAAATCCTGATGTACATAAATATTGGTCATAATTCTACGGCTGAAAGGATTGTTTTTTAAGTCATAAATCACCCTGTCAACCTGATCCATCATACCTTCTTTATACTGATGCTTTACGCCAAGCTGATAACCATAAGCCTTACCGATAGAGCCGTTTTCGTCTGCCCATTCATCCCACATATGGCTGTTCAAATCCTTTGTATTATTGGATTTTTTCTGCCAAATCCAAAGCATTTCATCCGTAGCAAATTTAAGCGCGGTTTTAAG
>CAZMND010000031.1:0-20709 GCA_964567585.1 uncultured Lachnospiraceae bacterium | reverse complement strand
TTAGCTAATGACTATGCTAAATTTAAGAAATTAGTTGAAGAAAAAGACGTAGATTGCTACATCGTTAACACAGGTGACTTTATGGGCAAGAAAATCCAGCCTAAAGACACATTAGGTGTTCTTGAAGCAATCGTTGAAGGCAAAGCTGAATTCAAACAGTGGGGACCTTTCGAAGATATCGAAATTATGGAATGGGAAGGCTTTGTTCCTGACCTTTCAGACAAAGAATACACAGAACAGTTAAAAGCTCGTATGATGGATAGATTAAACAACGTTCTTGGTTTAAATACAAAACAGGACGGTTACGATGCACTTCCTGAAGACGCAGCAGCAGCTATTCAGAAAGTTGTAGACAACGCTAACACATTATAATAAATTGAATATAATGTAGATTTTAAGGGAGCACGAAAGTGTTCCCTTAATTGCGTTTAATTATGAGGTATAAAAGAAAAATATGCTGGGAAATGTTTCCCATTTTTTCTATGTATGAAACAGTTGTAAAAAGACACATAAATGGATATAATATAATTAACCTGAAGTGTTGGAATTCTTGTTATTTTGAACCTACATTTACTTTAAACGGGATTCCTATATTATGTAATGGATGTCAGGCCTCCATTAGTCAGAGGAAGGCAGAAGTTACTTTGCGGTCACCCACCTGGCGAGAGCTAGGAGTCAAAGTACAGGAGCCAGCATTTTGGGGATACTTAGGAAGAGCAGCCGACGGCTGCTTTTTTCATTCGTAGGAAAAACCTATGAAAATACATATATCAGAGGTGTGTATGAAATCTATCAAAAAAAAGAATAACAGTTTTTGGATGATTGGTAGTTTTTTGATTATTTTAATGCTTTTTTTATTGCTCTTATCACAAACACCAATATCTGTTACGAAAGATACGATAGACATAAGTGAAGTGACTGCTTTTATAGAGGCACTTGGCGATGATACACAAAAGAAGGAAGACTACGAAAGACTTAAGGAAAAGTACACAAGGGACGGGAAAACAGGCGATACTACATATGGAATGCTGGGAGAAGCACTGGATATTTTGGATGTAACAGGAACTCTTTCTGTGCAGATTTTGGACAATGTATCAAAGAGTAAGGTTATAGAACGGGATGAATTCTTTTTGATATATGAGAAACTGATTGATGAAGTAGGAAAAAGAAATGAAATTGCATTAGAGAAAGTAGCAATTTTAGGGATTGCAAAAGAAACGGATGAAGCCGGGGAGTCAATTCTTGTTACGGAAAATGAAACCGGAACCTGCGATGGCAGATTTTTTTCTGAATATCAGGGAGTTGTGGCAGAAACCTATGTAAAGCGAAATGAACAGGGAATCCGATATATTGCAGTCAAAGAGTCTGTGGATGAGAAAATTAAGTTGCCTTATTTATATGTGAAAGGACAAGATGTGGAAGGGCTGCATTTTCAGGTTCATGGGGTGGAAATTGTATTGCCTTACAGTGATAATGTAGAAATTTCAAATGATGAGGTTGCAAGCCTAGTAATAGAAAAAGGAAAAGTTGAGAAGGCAGAAACATTTGATGAGAAAATAAATGGCAAAGTTTTAGCGGTGAATGAGACATATGTTACCTTAGAAAATATAGGAAAAATAGAGTTCGCAGAGAATATGAAAATTTACAAAGTGTTTGAAGGACTTTCGGAGGGAAGTATTGCAGATGTAGCCCTTGGATATGAGTTTGTGGATTTTGTCATAGATAGTGGAAAAATTTGTGCGTGTCTGATTGTGGCAAACGATGGAATGGAAAATATCCGTGTTTTGATAAAGACAACGGATTTTGCTTCAAGTTATCATGAAAGCCTTAGTTTTACCTGCGATTCGGGTTACAAAGTATATAAAAACGGTGAAGAATACAAACAATGTAATGCATCAGACGAAATATTTTTTTCAAAGGATGATTTGAAAACAGATGATATGATAAAAATTGTTCCGGATATTTTGTCGGGAAAAATTACAGTGAAAAGTATTAAGAGAAATCAGGGGATACCGTCCTATGGAGGTGTGATGGAGCTGCATAAGAAGGAGGAGGGAATCGTACTGATTAATGAATTGCTTTTGGAAGAGTATTTGTATACGGTTGTGCCAAGTGAAATGCCTTCCTACTATCCTGAACAGGCTCTTATGGCACAGGCTGTTTGTGCAAGAACCTATGCTTATACAAAGATGCAAAATGCCGGTTTAAAGGCATTGGGAGCACATTTGGATGACAGTACATCTTTTCAGGTATACAACAATATTGATGCTCAGGTCAGTACTACCAATGCGGTCAGACAGACCGTTGGACAAATTGTAACAAGTGGAGGTTCGGCAGTAGAAACGATGTATTATTCCACTTCCTGCGGACTTGGAAGTACCGGTATTAAATTAAATAAAACGGACCAAACTCCGGCTGATTTGACTTCCAATGCAGACTTTACAAATTTTATTAGCAATACCAACGAAACGGATTATGAAGCAAATGAAGCATTTTACAGATGGAATTATGAAACAATATTAAATACAGAATTGCTGGAAAAACGGATAAAAGAATGCTATAACAAGAATAAGAATAACGTGTTGTATCTGGATTCTTCCGGCCAATTTAGTACGGTGGATGAATTTGAAAACATCGGAGAAATAAAGGATATTTTTGTGGCAGAACGTACGAGTGGTGGCAGGGCTGAAAAGGTCGCCTTCAGAGGCAGTAAAAATACAGTAATGGTATGCGGTGAATATCAGATTCGTTATGTACTTTTAAATCAGGATAAGGTGATTTATAAACAGGATGGAACAAATGTGAATATGTCTGCTTTGTTGCCCAGTGCATTTGTTGAAATTGAAACTGGTCAAAACGACGGAAGTGTGATAAGATATAGTGTTGTTGGCGGAGGCTATGGCCACGGTAATGGTATGAGTCAGAATGGAGCGGGAAATATGGCAAGGGATGGCTATACATATATGGACATTTTGACATTGTTTTATGAAAATTGTACGATAGAGCCGATTTATTAATGGAGAGAATATGCGTAAAAAGGTCTGGATAATTTTTAATGATTTTATTTCCAATATGAAAAAAAAGAATATTGGTGCATATGCGGCAAGTACGGCTTTTTTCTCGTTTATTTCGACTATTCCGGCGCTTGTACTGGTGTGTTATATTTTGCCTTATACACCTCTTACGCAGGGAGATTTAATTGCCGCAATACAGGAAATATTACCGGATTCTGTTTTGCCGATGATTAGTCAGATTATATCGGAAGTATATCGGGAACAGACTCTGGCGATTTCGGTTTCCACAGTCCTTCTTATCTGGACCGCAGGAAAGGGTATGATGGCACTGATACAGGGGCTGAATGCGGTCAATGATGAGGATGAAAAGCGTAATTATTTTCATATCCGTGTTGTGGCCAGTTTATATACGCTGGGGATGATTGTGGCTGTTTTGGTATCGCTGTTTTTGATGGTGTTCGGAGAGACAATTTTTGAGGAATTAAAGGGCGCTTTGAGTCTGATACCGTATGTAAGTAAGGCAATAGAGTTATTGATTAATTTTAGAATATTGGTTGTGATAGGTGTTTTAACCATCATTTTTACATTTATTTACTGGCTTGTACCTGATAAAAAAATGAAGTATAAAAAGCAGCTTCCGGGAGCGTTGTTTGCGGCAGTGCTATGGTATGCATTTTCTTATGTGTTTTCATTATATGTGGATATATTCCATGGATTTAGTGTGTATGGAAGTCTGACCTTTGTGGTAGTTATTATGCTTTGGTTTTACTTTTGTATGTATATCATTTTGATGGGTGCCCAGGTGAATCAATATTTTTCTCCGGCATATCCGTATGTGTTTGGATTTGTGGCAAGAGGGCAGGAGAAAAAACGCCAAAAAAGAGAGAAAAAGCGCAAGAAAAATGCTTAAATCGGTTGACTTTTTTTTAGTCAATGACTAAAATACAATATAGTATAAAAGTATTTCATACTACGAAAAATGCTATGAAGGTGTTAAGTAGAGTATTATTTTCTTGCAGAGAGAGGAAGTCGGCGGCTGAAAGCTTCCTTAAGTTCAGATAATATTTCGAATTTCCCACTGAAGCAGTCTTGGTGAAAGCTAGTAGCTAAGAACGTGTGGACGCGTTAAGTCTTTGAGTGTCTGCTATGCAGAAATGTGGGTGGTACCGCGGATAAGTATATTCGTCCCTGGCGTAAGATTACGCTGGGGATTTTTTATTTTATGGGCAAGCCCATAAATAACGCTTAAAAGTATAAAAAAGGAGATAGAAAAGATGAGTATGGAAACAATTAAGACTGAATACCAGTCAGAGTTAGCTTTAGTGGAAGACGTAAAACAGCTTTCAGAATTCTGGGCAAAGTACCTTGGAAAAGGTGGACAGATTCAGAAATTAATGGAAGGCATTAAAAATGTGCCGAATGAAGAAAAGAAATCCTATGGACAGGCTGTAAACCAGATTAAAAACTGGGCACAGGGCTTATACGATGAAAAGAAAGAAGAAATGGACAAAAAGGCTTTATTGGCACGTTATGATGAAGAAACCATTGACGTGACACTTCCGGCTTCACATACAGAGGCAGGTAACCTTCATCCGCTTACTGCAATCAAAAACGAAATTATTGATGTATTTGCAGGAATGGGATTTGAAATTTTTGAAGGTCCGGAAATCGAAGATGATGACCATAACTTTACAAGATTAAATGTATTAAAGGATCATCCGTCAAGAGATATGCAGGATACATTCTGGCTCACAGAAGATTTATTGCTTAGAACACATACATCACCGGGACAGATTCGTGTGATGGACAAGCAGGCGCCACCAATTAAGGTGCTTGTTCCGGGTAAAGTGTTCCGTTCAGACAGTGATGCGACACATTCACCGATGTTCAGTCAGATGGAAGGTTTGGTAGTGGATGACCACATTACACTTTGTGACCTTCAGGGTATGCTTGACGAGTTTGTAAAAGCATTGTTCTCAGACAATGTAAAAACAAGACTTCGTCCGTCATATTTCCCATTTACAGAACCATCTGTAGAAGTCGATGTAAGCTGTTTTAAATGCGGCGGAAAAGGATGTTCTTTGTGTAAAGGAACAGGCTGGATTGAAGTATTGGGCGGCGGTATTGTAAATAACAAAGTGTTGGAAAATTGTAACATCGATTCTTCAAAATATTCAGGTCTTGCCTTTGGTATCGGTATCGAACGTATTGCTATGTTAAAATATGGAATCAATCATATGGGCAAGTTGTTTGAAAATGATATTGAATTCTTAAAACAGTTTAAGGCATAGAACCGGAAAGGTAAGGAAAAGAAGATGAAAGTTTTATATAGTTGGTTAAAGGAATATGTAGATATCGACATCACACCACAGGAATTGGAAGATAAATTATTTTCTGTTGGTTTTGAAGTAGAAGGTGTTGAATATTTAGGAAAAGATTTGGAAAAAGTAGTAGTTGGTCAGGTTACCGCTATGGAGCATTATGAAGGAACTCATTTGGAAATCTGTCATATAAATTGTGGCGAACACGGTGAGGACCATCTGATTTTAACTGGTGCTGATAACGTATTTGTAGGTGCAAAGGTTCCGGCCGCTTTGGTGGGTGCAAAACTTCCAAACGGTATGGAAATTCAGCCAAGAAAAATGAAAGAAATGATGTCTTACGGAATGTTATGTTCCGGAGAAGAATTAATGATTGATAAGGAATGGTACCCGGGCGCAGATGTAAATGGGATTATGATTTTGGCAGAGGATGCTCCTCTTGGTATGGAAATGAGAGATTATCTGGAATTGGATGATTATCTGTTTGATATTTCTATCACAGCCAACAGACCTGACTGTCAGTCTGTAGTAGGTATTGCAAAAGAAGTTGCGGCAGCACTTCGCAAACCATTTAAAGCACCGGATATGTCTTATACAGAAGATGGTACGACCAATTCGGAAATCAGTGTGACAGTTTTGGATAAAGAAACTTGTCCAAGATATTTGGGACACTATATTTATGATGTAAAATATGCCGAGTCACCGCTTTGGATGAAGAGAAGATTAATTGCGGTGGGACATAATGCGATTAATGCGATGGTTGACATAACAAACTACGTTTTAGTAGAAATGGGACAGCCGATGCATGCTTTTGACTTGAGCACGTTAGAAGGCTCATCTATTGTTGTAAGACGTGCCAATGAAGGTGAAGAACTGGTTACTTTGGATGAAAAGACACGTGTTCTTACAACGAATAATCTGCTTATTTGTGACAAAGTAAAAGCAGTTGGTCTTGCCGGTGTTATGGGCGGACTTAACAGTGAAATTACAGAAAACACAAAAGAAGTATTGTTTGAATCTGCGAAATTCTTAAAAGATAATGTACGTAAAACATCCAGAAGCTTGGGACTTCGTTCCGATGCGGCTGCCAGATTCGAAAAAGGTATCGATGAATGGACAGTAGAATGTGGTATGGCACGTGCTTTGAATCTTGCACAGACACTTGGTATTGCAAAAATCAGCTCAAGTCACTTTGATGAATCAGCGGGTGCGTCAAAAGAAAAGAGAGTAATCGAAGTAGCTACAGCCCAGGTAAACCATGTACTTGGTATTGAAGTGCCGGAAGAAGAAATGGTTACAATTTTGGAAGCACTTCAGTTTGATGTAAAACTTGAAAATGGTGTTCTTACACTTGCAATTCCAAGATACCGTGATGACGTGGAAGGTTATCAGGATATCGCGGAAGAAGTAATTCGTGAATATGGTTACGATAAAGTAGTTCCGACTTTCCTTGACGCAGCCAAAGTCACAAGTGGCGGATTAAATCCGGCGCAGAAAAAGGAATTAGCTGTAAAAGAATTTTTATGCTCACAGGGATACTATGAAATCCAGACAATTGCTATGTGTGCTAAAAATGAATTTGATATGTTCTTAATTCCTCAGGATGCGAAAGAAAGAGAAGTGGTTGAATTATTAAACCCAATCACAGAAAACTTAAGTATTATGAGAACATTGATGGCTCCTGCAATGGTAAGAGTCATTGAAAATAATATTAAAAACGGCAATGAAATAATGCGTTTCTTTGAAATTGCAAACGTTTATCTTCCAAAAGCATTGCCACTTATAGAGCCACCGGTTGAAAAGAAGATGCTTTGCCTCGGAAGTTGCGGCGCATCGGAAGATTTCTTTGCCATGAAGGGTGCGTTAGAAGCATTTGCAAGTGCAAATGATTTGGAATTCACATATAAGAGAGGAAGTGTTCCTTACTTACATCCGGGCAGAACTGCAGATGTTTATTGTAATGGTGCAAAGATTGGACATTTCGGACAGCTTCGTTATGAAATCGTAGACAGTATGAATATTGTGGCAGGTAAGAAAGCAGATACCAAGATTTTTATTGCTGAAATTGATTATGCTGCACTTTCCGGTATGTTTAAAGATGCAATCAAATATGTTCCGGAAACAGGTTTTATGGCAAACAGCCGTGACTTGTCTGTATTGGTAAATAAATCCGTAGAATGCCAAACCTTAGTAGATGCAATTAAAGCATGCGATGAATTAATTAAAAAAGTAACATTATTTGATATTTTTGAAAGCGAGAAACTTGGTGCGGATAAGAAGAGTATGGCATTTAGTTTAAAACTTGTTTCTGATACAACTGATGTAACAGACGAAATGACAGATGCTGTTTTTGAAAAAGTAATTGCAACACTTTCTGAAAAATTTGATGCACAGATGCGTGCATAATATAATTTGGCGCATACTAATTTGAAAGGAGGTAAATGTATGGAACATAAAAATGTTTGGGAAAAATATGATAAAAAACAGCTTAAGGCAGTAAATGCATTGGCCGATGCGTATCGTACTTTTTTGGATAAAGGAAAAACAGAACGTGAATGTATTGATCAGATTGTGAACCGTATCGAAAAAGAGGGCTATGTAGAGTTAGAAGGTCTGATAAAAGAAAACAAGACTTTAAAAGCAGGCGATAAGGTGTATTCTGTCTGTATGAATAAAAGCATTGTAATGTATCAGATTGGTAAGCGTTCCATGGTGGAAGGCCTAAATATTTTAGGCGCACATATTGATTCACCGAGACTTGACGTGAAACAGAATCCTTTGTATGAAGATGGCGGAATTGCCTATTTGGATACACACTATTATGGTGGTGTGAAAAAATATCAGTGGGTAACGCTTCCACTGGCACTTCACGGAGTGATTGTTAAAAAAGACGGTACTACGATTGAAGTAAATATAGGTGAGGATGAAGAGGACCCGGTATTTTTTGTATCTGACCTTTTGATTCATCTTGCCGCAGAACAGCTTGAGAAAAAAGCTGCAAAGGTAATTGAAGGTGAAGCGCTTGATATTGTGGTTGGCAATATGCCGATTATCAATAAAGATAAGGAAAAAGAAGAGAAGGAAGCAGTTAAGAAAAATGTTCTTCAGATTTTAAAAGATATGTATGATATCGAAGAAGAAGACTTTTTATCTGCTGAAATCGAAGTGGTTCCTGCCGGATGCGCAAGAGAAGCAGGCTTTGACAGAAGTATGGTTCTTGCCTATGGACATGATGACAGAGTGTGTGCATTTACGTCCTTGGAAGCGATGCTGGAAGTCAATGAGCCGGAACGTACGACTTGCTGTATATTGGTAGATAAAGAAGAAATCGGAAGTGTTGGAGCAACAGGTATGCAATCCCGTTTCTTTGCCAATACGGTAGCGGAAGTATTGAACTTGCTTGGAGAATATAACGAATTAAATGTACGCAGATGTTTAGCAGCGTCCTATATGTTATCCTCCGATGTAAGTGCCGGTTTTGACCCATCCTATGCCTCCAGCTTTGATAAGAAAAATGCAGCATTTTTAGGCCAGGGAATGGTATTTAATAAATTTACAGGAGCAAGAGGAAAGAGCGGCTCAAATGATGCAAATGCCGAATATATTGCAAAGATTCGTAAGATTATGGACGAAGGAAATATTTCTTTCCAGACTGCGGAACTGGGAAAAGTAGATGTTGGCGGAGGCGGAACTATCGCATATATTCTTGCCCTTTATGGTATGAATGTGATTGACTGTGGTGTTGCGGTGCTCAACATGCATGCACCATGGGAAGCTATCAGTAAAGCAGATTTAATGGAAACAAAGAACGGATATAAAGTATTCCTTGAAAAAATCGGCTTATAATTTGGAGATAATTATGGAAAATCAAACACAAAATGAACAGGCGGCTTTGGGACTTCGCACATCGGATTTTTATTTTGATTTGCCGGAAGAATTGATTGCGCAGGACCCGCTTGTGGACCGTTCCAGTTCAAGACTTTTGATGCTTGATATAAATAGCGGCGTCACAAAGCATGAAACCTTTAAGAATGTAATTGATTATTTAAGTCCGGGTGATTGCCTTGTACTGAATAACACCAAGGTAATCCCGGCAAGATTAATCGGTAACAGAGAAACGGGTGGTGCGGTAGAAGTACTGCTTTTAAAACGTCGCGGAAGCGATGTGTGGGAGAGTCTTGTAAAACCGGGAAAGAAATGTAAACCGGGTGCAAAACTGATTTTCGGAGATGGAATTTTGAAGGCAGAAGTTTTAGAAACCGTTGAAGAAGGCAATCGTTTAATCCGGTTTGAATACGAAGGTATTTTTGAAGAAGTGCTGGATAAACTGGGGGAAATGCCACTGCCACCGTACATTACACATAAATTGCAGGATAAAAACAGATATCAGACCGTATATGCAAAGTATGAGGGCTCAGCGGCAGCACCGACAGCAGGCTTACATTTTACTAATGAACTGCTTACAAAAATTGAAGAAAAAGGTGTGAAAATTGCCTATGTAACGTTACATGTGGGACTTGGAACCTTCCGTCCCGTAAAAGTAGATAATGTTCTGGAACATCATATGCATTCTGAATATTATGAAATTACAAAGGAAGCAGCAGATACCATAAATGAAGCTAAAAGAAATGGAAATAAGGTTATTTGCGTGGGAACAACCAGCTGCAGGACCATTGAAAGCGCGGCGGATGAAAACGGTTATTTGGAGCCAAAATGCGACAATACGGAGATATTTATTTATCCCGGATATAAATTCAAAGTACTGGATGAACTGATTACCAATTTCCACTTGCCGGAATCTACGCTGGTTATGCTTGTATCTGCTCTTGCGGGAAAGGATAACGTGCTGAATGCATACGAAGAGGCAATTAAAGAAAAATATCGTTTTTTCAGCTTTGGTGATGCAATGTTTATAAGAAACGGTCTTGAAAAATAACAATTTATATTTACAAAAAAATGTGGTTATTGTATGATGTAAGTGTTATGAAGATAACAATAATGTATTGATAAAAACAAAGGGAAGGTGCCAGAAATGCAGGAAGAAAGAAGAAAAAGTAAACGTATGGAATTAGATTCCACATTAGTTATCAAAAGATTAGATGACGGCAGTGAAGAAGAAATTGCGATTGTAATTGATGACGTGTCTAAGACAGGTGTGGGATTTCACTGTGATACACCTCTTATGATCGGAACAGTGTATGAATCTTATTTACAGATTTGGACAAAAGAAGTTTTACATGCGTTCCTTGAAATCGTGAGAATTGAGAAAAAAGGCGATGTGTTCCAGTATGGTGCAATTTTCATTGGTATGCCTGAAATGGATTTATCAAGAATTGCAGTGTATGAAACTGTTAGCGAAATGAAGCAGGAATAAGGATACATAAAAGAATGTTGATAAAACCTATGTGTGTGCAAAGTGTGCGTACATAGGTTTTCCTATAAGAAACTTAGTTTATTAAAAGATGAGGTGTTTAATATGAAAAGAAAAGCAGTTGCATTAATTTTGATAGTACAGATACTTGCATTGAGCCTGTTTACAGGTTGTGGGAAGGAAAAGCTCACACAGGATCCGGGGACAATGTCTTCAGAAATGACAGGTGACCAAATTGAATTTATTAAAAAATTTGAATTGGATGCGACAGATATCAGTAAACATTTTACAAATTTAATTGTTAATACTCCGGATGGGTCCTATGATTTATTGAAAGAACCAATGTCGGTACTTTCTAACAAAGATACTTATATAATGAATCCTGAGGATAGGGTATGGGATGAAAACGATGTTTATACGTTTTCTCAAATCACACATGCATACAAATTAGATGAACATACCGGTGTTAATGCAGCAGATTTTTATTTCAACGGAGAAAAAGACAATCTGGTATTTAGTTATTTCAATGTACAATATTTTAATTATGGCGATATTTCCCAAATTACGGAAGATGATGTAAGTGTTATGGGAATTACCAATAAAACGGATTTTAAAACCATACAGAAATTATTTGGTGAACCACATAAAGTAAATGATACGCAAGAAATGTGGACTACCTATCAATATATCATAAGTATGAATGGTATGCCTATGGAAGTTAATATTCAATGGGACAATGAAAATGATGTAATAGATAGACTTGATATTATTTCATATTTTCAGCGTTATATAATGTCTTTGAAAAAAGAAGATCTTGGTGATTTAGAAGCTTTTTATAAGAATAAGTAATAACGTCATAATAATGGAAAATTATCAAAATAGTAATTGGTTATATTGATAAAAATAAAAGTATAAAAATAGCGGGTACCCTTAAAACTATGGTTAAATCAGCCGTAGGAAGGGGTACCCGTTTTGTATTCGAAAAATGAATGTAAAACAATCATATAGTAATGGTGGTGATAAGAATATAAGTTGAAATTATATAAGTATAAGCATATAATATATGTTTGGAATACAAAAACTTATATTGTACAAAAGGAGATACAGTTATGAGGAAGACGTGGAAAAGTGTTTTATGGGGACTTGCGGTTGTTTGTTTGTGTGGACAAGTATCAATTCAGGCGATGGCGCAAGAAGATTTTACACAGATTCAAACCGAAGAAGAAATTATGGAAACTGTTGATGCCAGTGAGATTATTTATCAAGCCGGAGGTTATGGTGAATCATCAGAAAACTATTCAATTGAAACATACGCAGTGACTGCACGCGAACAATTGAAAACAGCAATAGCACAATCACTCCAGAATGATGAAGAAAGTTTGAGCATAAGTAACTATAATATATCGGTAGACGATATAGAAGAGGTGAAAAAAGTCTATGCAGAAGTTTTGAATGAGCATCCGGAATTATTTTATGTTGATTCGGGTTTTGGATACAATTACAGTTCAGGCATAATAACAAGGTTGCATTGGTTTTATGACAATACTACAGATGAGGAAAGACAAGAATTCCGTGAAAAATTAGAACAGGTTCAGGCAAAAATTGCGGATGATATGACTGATGTAGAAAAAGCCTTAGTAATACATGACTATTTGGCTCAGAATTGTGCATATGCCTATAAGGAGTATTTGGATGGAACATTAGGTACAGGGCAGGCTAAAAATGTATATAATGCATATGGAGCATTGATAGAAGAAAAAGCTGTTTGCCAGGGGTATGCATTGGCATATTCAGCATTACTTCGAACTGTCGGGATTTCTAGTGAGGTATGTGTTAGCCGTGAAATGAACCATGCATGGAATGTTATTCTGATTGATGATGAATGGTATCATGTAGATGTTACCTGGGACGATCCTGTATGGAACAAGGAAGGACAGGCACAACATGAATTTTTCCTTTTGAGTGATGCTGAAATGCTCAATAGAAGACATAGTGGATGGGCTGATAGCGTAGAATGTATATCTACGACGTATGATTCCTCTGACTATTGGTGGAATGCTGTAACTTCTCAGATTTATATAGGGGATAAAATATATTATATTGAAGGGTTGAATCGAGGATTTCAATTAACGGAGAGAACTGACAATAGTACAAACGCAAAATACGTTAATAATTCTTACTGGGAAGTTTGGGATGGTGGCGGATATTGGACAAATGCATATGCATATTTATCCAGTCAAGGCGATTATTTGTATTTTAATGATAAACTAAATTTATATGCTTTAAATGTATCAAACAGTACGCCACAAGTGATATATACATATGAGGGCGGCGATGGATATATTTATGGTGCGATGGTATATGAGGATGGTACGGCAAGACTGAATATATCGCAGACACCTAATAAGGATAATGATGATTATATTACTGTTGATTTAAGTGCAAAAGCACCGGTTCTCGAAGTTAACTATGCGGCTGGAACAATTTCAACCACCGCAGCTATGGAATATAGTACAGATGGTGGAAATACATGGAAAGCATGTATAGCCAACATGAAATTGACTGATTTTGGATGGAGTGGAACTAAAAATGTCAATGTTTCTTTTAGAATTCCGGAAGCAGGCGGCTTATTTGAAAGTGATGTTACAACAGTTGTGCTCAAAGCATTAGCAGGTACAACTAACGGAGAGATAAAATGTTTTGGTGATACAGATGCCATGATTACTATAAAGTTGATCGATGGTAATGGTACAGTAGTTGCAACGACAACTGTAGACGGTGATAACACAGAATATGGTTTGGAACGTGTGAATAACGGAACCTACACGATGCAGGTGAGCAAAGAAAATCATGTAACACGTGAATATACTGTGACTGTGGGTGATGAAGCTTTGACGCAGGATGTTGAGCTGCATTTGATAGGTGATGTTACAGGTGATGGAGCAATAAATGCCAGAGACAAGAAAATTCTTTTTAACCATATTTCAGGAAGTGCCAAGTTAGATGGTTATGATTTATTGGTTGGAGATGTGACTGGCGATGGCACAATTAATGCCAGGGATAAAAAAATGCTTTTTAATCACATTGCTGGAATTTCGAGTCTTTGGGAATAAAAGAACAATATAAAGATAATCTTATACAAATTTGATATACCATATTTTTGATATATTGCCATATTGTGTATAGTATACACTATGTTTATAATAAATTTTATGAGTAATCGTGTACATATTCGATGAATGAGAATATCAGGAATCGGAGTGGTGGGTGGCCTCTGGATGTGTGAAATGATTTTTATTTCACAAAGAAAGGGGGTGGTGCCAATGAGTACATACGAAGTGATATCTTTAATGATAGCGTTTGGAATGTTCATCATAGCACTGCTTGCCTATATAGATAGGAACAACAAGCAAAAAAAATAAACCTACCTCGTACTTAGCCAGTCAGGTAGGTCTATAACTACTATGAGGCTAACCACCACGTGGGCGATTACTCTTTTATATTATTATCATAGCATCTCGTTTTTGAATTGTAAATAATAAAATCTAAATCTAATCTTTTTGTGAATCCAATAATCCCTGTGCATAAGCAGTAAGGCGTGCTTTGTTTTTGGAACCAAGGCGCTGATAACAATAAACCAAATAGTTCCATTGGTCATCGGAAATAGAGTAATCAGCAGTTTGAATCTGTCTCACAGGTGACAAACCCATAATATAATCCATACTTGCATCAAAAATTTCGCTCATTTTCATTAACGCAGAAAGACTTGGAAGATGCCTGTCATGTTCATAGGCACTAATGGTTTCCTGCGTTACACCTAAATCAATACTTAATTGCAATTGCGTGATTTTCTTTTCAACGCGTAAATCTTTGATTCTGTTCGGCAATACTTTTCTCCTTACCATTTATAAATAGTGAATATTATTGGTTAAACCTATTTTTATTATAACTTACTGCATAGAAAGAAATACAAGAATAACACATATACAAACAATTTCATATTGTAAAGTGACGTTTTTTTGCTTATAATATAGTTAAAAACTGTTTAGACATAAGATAAACACATAATAATATGGTGTAATATTATGAGGAAGAATAGGTATAAAAATATGAAAAAAATTTGGGTTTTCTTAGCAACAATAGTGATATTGGTTGGTTTAGCGGGAAGTAGCATTATGCCGACGTATGCAACGACAGCACATTCAGTGGCAGAAGCGGTAGATTGGGCTAAATCACAGGAGGGACAGTCATTAAATTATGATGGTGTATTTGGGGCACAATGTGTAGATTTAATTGCATATTATTATAGTTATCTTGGACATATAACACCAGGAGGTAATGCTATAGATTATGCTAGTAATCAATTGCCCAGTGGATGGACGAGAGTATATGGAGATTATCATGCAGGTGATATCGCAGTTTGGTATGCAAATCATTCGTGTAGTTCTTGTTATACTGGAGTAAATGGTCATATCGGTATTATTACAGATGTTGGAACGACCACATTCAATACAATAGACCAGAATGGTCCCAATAATAAAGGATATTGTAAGGCGAATACTTATCCTATATCTGCATTAAAATGTGCAATTCGACCTGATTTTAGTAATGTAGTTGCATACAATCCATTTTCATCAGCCTCAGCATCAAACATTAGTAACACCAATGCACAGATAAATGCTGAATTATCATCTGTACAATATGTGACAGAAGGTGGCTTCTTTATCAGCAAAAGTGCAGATATGTCAAATCACACTCAGGTAAAGGAAACTCTTAATACAAGTGTAAAAAGTATGTGGTATGACATGAATAAGTGGTATGGAACTTTAGATGCGGGAACAACATACTATTATCAGTTATATGCAATTATCAATGGTACACAATATTTTACCGGGGTTCAAAGTTTTACTACGACAGGGAACAGTGTTACATCAGCTTTCCCATTAGTAGATGGTCAATATTATTATATATACAATCGTAACGCGGGGCGTGTCTTAGATATAGAGAATACAGCGGAAGGTGCAAAGGTTATATTAAATGATAAAATGGCTGGTAATACCAATCAGATGTGGAAAGCCGTAAAACATTCGGATGGATATTCTTTTATTTCGTGTACAACGGGATATGCGATGGATGTGTATGGTTACTCGACAGAAGATTATACGGAGATAAAACAGTATGCTTATCACGGAAATACAAATCAGAGATTTCAAATTATAGACAGAGGAGAAGGATACTATTCAATTCATCCTATTTGCTCTGGATTGGGATTAGATGCTTATAATGCAGATACAGCCCCAGGAACAAAAATCATTCAGTATGGCTACCATGGTGGCACAAATATGCAGTGGAGTTTTGAAACTGTTGATAATGTAAATCCGACAATAAGTAATGTACGTGTAGAGCAAATGACCGACACGAGTTGCTGGATTATGTGTGAAGTTACAGACAACGTTGGAGTTAGTAGAGTGAGTTTCCCAACATGGACTGAATATAATGGACAAGATGATTTGGCGCAAAATTGGCCAACAACTTATATTCCAATTTCAGGGAATACATATGGATTTAAGGTTGATATTGCCGAGCACAATAATGAAGAAGGAAAATATACCACACATATTTATGCATATGACCAGGCGGGAAATTATGCTGTGGCAGGGATTGTTTTTGACATATTAAAAGCGTCTATATCGTTAAATATTCAAGCTGACGCGGATGAGCAAACAACAATTCAATTATTAAATGCCTCTGGTTCAGAGGTTAAATCGACTAATGTAACTGGAAGCAATTCGAATCTTCAATTAACAGGTGTTGTAGCTGGTACATATACATTAAGAGTTTCAAAAACTAATTGCGCTACGCGAACATATACAATCAATGTTGGACAAGGTGTAGTGCAACAAGATATCGAGTTACAACTTTTAGGCGACATCACAGGCGATGATACAATCAATGCCCGTGACAAAAAGATGCTCTACAATCACATTGCAGGTACAGCTATATTGGAAGATTACGATTTCGTAGTAGGTGATGTAACAGGCGATGGCACGTTGAATGCGAGAGATAAAAAGATGATTTATAACCATATCGCAGGAACAGCATCGTTGTGGGAGTAGAAGAAACGGACATATAGGAGAGTGCAAAATGAAGAAAATAAAACTTCTTGGGATGATTATTTCAGTAATGTTTTTATGGCTTTGGGGACAACCATTAGAAGCATATGCAAAAGAGTATCTTTGGACTACGCAGAATGATGTTACGGGATGGCATAAAATGGAAGATGGCACATTAGTAGCCATAGATAACGCACCGGAAGAATTAACGGACGAAGATAGAATCAGTATACAAGCTAAACCCGATGAAACATGTAAAACATGGCTTTCTAATTTAGACCAAACAGTTTCGATGATATCTATTAGTGTTTCTGACAAGGACGAAAATATAGTTATTGGCAAAGTGGGAGGAAAATTTAGTACATACCTAAATGTTTTTAACGGAAATGTCACTGTCAATGGTGATATGGCGGTTGTGTATGCTCATCAGAATTCAATTCTAACAGTAAATGGTAGTACTAATATGCTTAATTTAGGAACCTATAGCGAAAACTGTGATCCGGCAACAAGTATAGTAACGGTTAATGGTAATGTCAGTTGTGTAACTTGGATTAGAGAACGTGAGGAAATAGATGTTAACTACAATAGTTTTATGGGGAATTGCACTATATCAGGAACTGTGATGAGCGGAAGCATTGTTGAATTATATTATGATGATGTAATGAAAAAGAATGTTTTTGCCAAGGTGGGCGATATTGGAAAATGTACAGCAGGAAGCTTTGTTATAACAGAAGGCGTGCTGTCTGATGAAGTGCCGGTTGTTGAGAAAGAACCAAGCATCGGTGAATATTATCATTTATATTCTTGTGACTTCGATACATGGTACAAAGGTTATTATAGTAAGGATTCTTACCAGTTTGCGACAAGCGAAAGATGTGAAATAGAAGATATTCCTAATATGGCACAGGTTGTTGTTTCTAAAGCAACAACACCTATTGTACTAGATATTGATTTAGGATTTTTGCAGGTAAATGAAGGAAATGTAACTGTGAATGGAGATATAGTGTCGGGCGAACCCGGAGTATCTGCGCAAGGGTACTTTACTATGACGCCTAGTTATAGTGGAGAATATACAGTTGTCATTAATGGCAATGTAGAAAATTTGAATGCTATATACAAATATAATTCTAACGCAAATGTAACAATTACAGGCAAAGTGTCATATGGAGAATATAGAACAGGTTTGGCTTCCGAAATGAGATTTTTCGAGTGTGAAAACGTTCAGTTAATTAAAGATGGCGTATGGAATGAGAATGTATTATTATACACGTCATTAAATGATGATGCTTTATCTTATGAAGTTGTGGATGAGAAAACCGTAGCAGATGCATTAGGTGATGAAACAATCGGTCAGGAGGTAGTAGACGGAGAAACTACTATTGTAAAGAGTGTTGAAGCTGCATTAAAACAGACAACTCAGGAGGTTATTGATTCTATTGCAGAAACAGATGATTTTAAAGGGGTTTTAGATACAATTATTGAAAAAATGGAAGAAACTGTAGAGGAAGTTTTGGACGCAAAAGCGATTTGTGCAGTAGATATCAGTATTGATTCCTTCTACCGTGAGAAAGAAACAGGTAATGTTTATACAGCAAATCCTACATATGGAAAAGAGAACATTTCCGAACTCCCTGAAGGCAATACATTGGAATTTACGGTAAAAGTTCCAAAGGCTCATTATAAAGAAAATGCTAAATACACGATTGTTCGTCAGCATGAAAATGCAGATGGAAGTGTACTTTTGGAACAGCTTGAAACAATGCAGAATGGCGATATGCTTACATTCGCATCCGATAAATTTTCTACTTTTGTAATTGTAGAAGTGGCAGAAAAGAAAGATACAGCAATTACTATTTCAAACGCAGACGGTTTAATTGTAAAACAGGATGGAATTTTTGGCAGCAATGGTAGCTTTAGTCTTTCAGGCTTAGTTGCAGGAATTTATACGCTGAACGTTACAAGAGAAAACTATGTTCCACGTACATACACAGTCGAAGTAGAAACGGACTTAGAAACAGTGGAACTTGATGTTGAACTTCACAAAACAGGCGACATCACAGGCGATGATACAATCAATGCCCGTGACAAAAAGATGCTCTACAATCACATCGCAGGAACAGCCACATTGGAAGACTATGATTTTGCAGTCGGTGATGTAACAGGCGATGGTTCATTGAATGCAAGAGACAAAAAGATGATTTATAACCATATCGCAGGAACAAGTTCGTTGTGGGAGTAAGAGAGTTTAGATTAGAACTTTAATATTATATGACATAGATGGAAAGAAGGCATAGACTATGAAATATATTCGAAATTTGTTGGCAATTACAATTATGGTGAGTTTAATTGTACCAATGACAACATATGCAACAGAAAATACTACGGAAGATATCATTCTTGTACCAAATGAAGATTATGATTATACATTAAATGAAAATGATGAAGCGACTATTACCAAGTATAAAGGTAGTGACAGTAATGTAATAATTCCGGAAACAATCGATGGATATAAGGTAGTTGCAATCGGAGATTATGCGTTCTTAGCAAACGCGATTATAGAAAGTGTTGATATACCGGATACAGTAACCATGCTTAAAGAAGGTGCGTTTCTTAATTGTAGTAATCTTGAAAGTGTAGATTTTCCGGCATCACTTGAATTAATAGAATATGGAGTATTTTGCAATTGTGAAAAACTTACTGAGGCAAAGTTACCTGATTCATTAACTAATATCGGAATGTTGGCTTTTTCAGGTTGTACTAGTTTGGCAAATGTAAAATTACCAAGAAATTTGGAAGTAATGGGAACTGCAGCTTTTAGTGATTGTGATGCTTTGACACAGATAGAGATTCCAAAGAGCCTTAAAAGTGTTGATACGCCTTTTAATAAATGTGATAACTTAAAAACATTTATTTTTGAGGAAGGCACTACAACAATTTTGGAAAGATTCTTTACGGGGTGTACAGGCTTAGAAGAGATTACATTACCTGATACAATTACTAAAATTGAAAAGGAAGCATTTTCAAGCTGTACAAATCTTAAGAAAGTAGTTATGCCTAATGGAATAAAGGAAATTAGAGAATATGCTTTTGCGCGTTGTGAAAAATTAGAAGATGTACAACTTAGTGGTGGTGTAAGAAGTTTGTATGAAAGTACCTTTGAAGGCTGTACATCTCTTGAAAAAATTGTTTTGCCATATAATTTACATTATATTGCTACGAATGTATTTGCAAATTGTACAAATTTAAAAGAAGTAACGATACCTTACTCGACAATTTTTATTTTAGATGGCGCTTTTTATAATCCATCACAGTTAACTGTATATGGGATACCTATTACTTATGCTGAAGAATGGGCAAATTCAGTAGGTGCCACGTTTGTAACCTATGAGAAACCGGCAACTTCGGTAAGTATGCTTACAACAGAATTTACAATAACAAAAGATAGCATAGATCCTATATTAATTCTGGAAGTTTCACCTAGGGATTTTACAGACAGAGTTAAATGGAGTAGTAGCGATGAGCATGTGGTAACTGTTTCTGATGACGGTTATTTAGTATGGCAAGGCGGTGGTACTGCAACAGTGACTGCGCAAGTAGGGAATTTGACTGCATCTTGTGAGGTCACATCTATTCAGGAGGGAACCGTTGTCTATGTTGAATTTGAAGGAACTTATGACAAGGTTTTGGATATAGAATTGGTGGATGCGAATGGAAATGTTATAGAGCAGAAGGGGGCAGTTGGAAGTAATGACAGATTGCCTTTAGCTGATTTACCAGAAGGAACTTATACAATGAAAGTTTCAAAAGAAAATTATGTTCCCAGAACATATACATTATTCAGTAACAACTATTGGTGATAGAGCCTTTTCAAACTGTCAGGCATTAAAAAA
>CAZMND010000030.1:0-22220 GCA_964567585.1 uncultured Lachnospiraceae bacterium | reverse complement strand
CTCTGATCTGACGTCTCATTTTTTCAGAGATTGAAAGACCAGCTGCATCATCTGCTGCACGGTTGATTTTGTAACCAGAAGATAATTTCTCAGTTGTTTTAGAGATACTTCCTGCTGTTACGCCTAACATTCTGTTAGAGTTCATTGCTGACATGTTGTGTTGTACTACCATATATTTTCCTCCTTGAAATTTCGGTGGCATCCTTGCCACTCGTTTGCTACGGGTCACCCCGCGTTAATAAGTAGTTACTTACTCGTATTATATATCGGCTTTTTCTGCCAATACTTAACACCTAATTTAAAAAAATTAAAAATTTTAGGTCTTCGGACCTATTCCGCATTTTCATCAGAACTTTTTATCCCAAAACTGTGAATCAATATGATTAAGTTTATTCATATTATTGTAGTAATCCATCGCAACCCTGCTCTGACTACGTCCCGACTTAATGCGTTTCTTTTCACGACTGAATCTGGTTTCAATAAGCAATTTATTCCGTTCTTCTTCTGCTTGTAATGAAACACTTTTTTCAGTAATTTCGGTAATCAGCTTCTGCATTTTTGAAAGCTGAGTTTTATATGCGGAAGGGTCCTCCGCTACTGTCTTACCAACTTTATTATACAACCCTTCGAAGCCGGAATCAAGTTTTAAAATGTTATCTATTAAAATTCCTTTTTCATCGACACATTTATCGAACTCATTCAGACTGAAATTCTCATCTTGTATCAACTCTGTCTGTTTTTTATTAAGAACCTTAAGACTATCCAAAATCTGATTTTTCTTTTCCAGACACTCTACAAGCATATCCATATACTTATTTATCATACTTATTTACCTTCGTGACTCTTATTAAGACGCATAACCTCTTTCCATGTATCCCTCATACTTCTAAGGTGTTTCACAACCTCTTCCATAATTTCCGGATCTTTTGTAAGGTTCGCTTCTGTCATTCTCTGTTCAAGGTACACATAAATTCTGTCAAAGTCCTGCGCCACCGGATATTTCATATCCAATGTTGCTCTAAACTCTGCAACAATTCTCTGTACCTTCTTAAGATTGACATGTGCTTTTTCAATATCCTTTTGTTTCATACCTATAATAGCCATATTGCCAAATTTAATTGCCCCTTCATACAGCATAAGCGTAAGCTCAGCCGGTGAAGCAGTCAAAATTCTACTATTCTGATATTGAGCATAAGGATTGTTATTAATTGCCATTTCCAAGTTCCTCCAAAGGCATTTCTAATTATTATCCAAGCATACTTGTGAATGAATTCTGCTGATTCTGGAGCTGTGCCATAGCCGCTTCCATCGCTGCGAATTTTTCATAGTATCTGTCCATTTTGTCATTTAAATCTTCTTCAGCCTGCGCAATCTTACTTGTATAATCTGTATAGTCTGTTTTCATCTGCTTATCATTATACAATGTATATGCACTGCTGTAATCACTACTTCCCATTAAATTAGTGAGTTTCGTATACAATTTACTCGTGAGTTCTTTGAAAAACTCTGCCACTTTATCCGGATCAGCATTGATAGCCGCCATCAATTTATCTTCATTTTTTGCACTGACTGTATCTTCCTTATCACCGTCAATATGAAAACTGTTTCTGTAGTTCTGTTCCGCATTGAAATAACCCGGTGTATTAATGCCGAAATCAAATAAGTACATTGTACTTCCATCTTTCATTTCAACACCCTGATTCATAATAGAATTCAATGCGCTGATGGTTGAGCCAAGAGTTTCATCTCTTCTAAGAAGCGAATCCTTAATTTTTGTTTCCCACTCATCAATTTCTGACTCTGTCATGGCTGCTTTTTCATCACTTGTAAGCGGTTCATAACCACTGGATGAATCTGCATTATAAGCTGTAAGCATACCTTCCATCAGCTCATTATATTTACTAAGGAAGTTCTTAATAGTACTGTACATACCTTCTGTATCAACACCTGTTGTAAGTGTTACTTCCTTATCACCTGTCTCCTGCATTACGCTGATAGACAAGCCATTAATATCAAAAGTATTTGTCTCAGACACAAATCTTGCATTATTTAAATAAATAACTGCATTCTGTCCGTCAATCTTGATAGCCTCTGTATCCGCATCATTCATATTAATTTTTAATGCTTTAAGAGCTTTTGAACCCGCTTCATCAAGACCTTCCAGTTCGAAGTCAAATTTTTCTCCGGTATCCTCAGAACTGATAAACATTCTCTGGTTCTTCGCATCGAAACTAGCATTTAAACCATGTTCTTTAAGCTGGTCAACAATATCTTTTACGGTTGTTTCTTCTGTGATTTCAAGTTCAATTGTTTCGCCGCCACCGATTTTCAAACCGATTTTACCCGTCTGGCCTGCTAATGATGAATCAATTTCACTGAGTTTTGTATCAGCTGTCACACTGCCATCTAATTCACCGCCCGTTAAATAACCGGCTTTTGCCATTTTTTCAACACGCATAGTCTGTGTGGTGTTAGATGCACTTGAACTTGTTGTTACTGTAGCCACATCAGCATCACTGACTGTTGTCTTTCTTGTAGAATAGCTTGTTGAAAATCGGAGATCACTAAGTGTACTGGTATAGAAGCTGTACACCTTTGAGTTCATAGATTTCCATGCATCTGTTTTCCAAGATAATTTAGTCTGTGCTTTCTGTAAGGAAGCTACCTTGTATGAATTCACTGATACCAATTCAGAAATAATACTTTCTGTATCAAGTCCGGACGCAAGTCCTGTTACACGCAATGTCATCTGTATCCCTCCTAACGTTTTTCGTCTACCATTATTCCTGCCATTTCCCAAACTCTTGCAATCATATCAAGTGTCTTTTCAGCAGGAAATTCTTTAATAATTTCATCCGTATCTTTATCAACAATTTTAATTGTGATACGATTGGTGGCTTCATTTACACCAAAAACAGCTTTTGTATTTTCTGTCAGTTTGTTGTAAGTCTGAGCTGCCTGTCTGGCAGATTCATTGCTACCACTTTGACTTTGGTTCCCTTCCTGCCCTTCCTGATTTGCTGAGTTTGATACCTTAGCAATGGCTGCTGTAACAGTATCCACACTGTTAGGCTGTGGCTGCGTAGAAACCTCCATGTTCTCTACTGGTTTAGAAATTTTTGTTGTAGTTTGTACCTGAACACTTGTCATTGTTCCAATAGGTTCAATACTCATAGGAATCACCTCCATGTGATTTGCAAATAATAATATGTATCATATAATTTGCCTGTAAATTTGTTAATGTGTTTCAATTGACAATTTCTCATCTATATATTACACCAAAAAACTCGTCAATTCAAGATTTCTATAATAAATATCGGCCAAAATTAAAAAATGTTTATAGTTTCCTATAAACATTTTTTAAGAAAATATTATGGTTTCCACCACAAAAATTTTCACAGCCCCGAATTAACCAAACAAATTCTTCAAAGCTTCTATTCCGGCAGTTTCAGTCGCCATTGTATTAGCTTCCTGAATCTGTACGTAAACTTCTTTTCTATATACAGGTACTTCCTTAGGTGCTGAAATGCCAAGTTTTACCTGCTCGCCTTTTACTTCTAATACTGTAATTTCAATATTGTTGTTAATTACAAGTGCTTCGTTTTTCTTTCTGGATAAAGCTAACATTTACTCACCTGCTTTCTTCTTTGATAAAATTTCGTATACCGGGAATTTTACCTGATATTCGTCAGACTCTAAAATAATCTGACAGCCTTTTCTCTCAGCCGCATTGATTACGATAGGTCCTTTTAAGTTAATTGTCATTTTTGTGATATCGGATGGAACTGTCATTGTAACAAGTACAATCATTTCTTCCGGATTTAATTTGCCGATGCAATCGAGCATAGATTCTTCCACTTCCGGATTGTAGTCATTTTTGATCACAAGCGGATCAATAACAGGCATCGCAAATCCCGGTTCTTCCACGGACTGTAACCAATGAATGCTATTCCCTTCTTTTTCTTCATCATGAATTAATGTAAAGTGCTGTAAATCCGGAAATCCGATAATACCATTTGGAAACAAAATGATTTTATCATCATCAATATTTACATCTCCAAAAATTTTTGTCTTAATTTCCATTTTTTCTCCTCCCTGATACTATAAATAGTTTAATAATGATGTCTGCATAATTTTACCTGTGGCCATAAGTGCTGCATCGTATGTAACCGATGCACTCTGCAATTTAATTGCAACTTCTGTCATATCCGCATCTTCGTTTTCAGACTGTAATGTTTCGAAGGTTGTCTGCTGACTCATAAGTCTGGTTTTCACAAGAGCAAGTCTGCTTCCCGCTGTACCGTTATCTGTCACCGCAAGATTTGCCTTATCGAGACAACTCTGGAAATTTGTAATGGCATGCTCTAAATCCAACTGCAAATCATCCTTCATATATTCTAAAGCCTTATTGGCTGCATCCAACTGTTTCTGTAAAGTAGCTTTATCTGTTTCATTTGTCGTCCTTTCCAAAATACCTTCATAATTTGCAATGATTTTTTCCATATTCTGTATTTTGGTAAGTCCGTTTCTAAGATCCTCCACTTCACGTTTTGCCTCGTGGGTAAATACCTTATCTGCCGTGGTGTTTACTTCAATTGTCTGATTATATCCTACATCGTATGTAATAACCTGTTTCAAGGCTGTTCCCGTTAAGTATTCCTGATTATACTGAATTCCTTCCGCTTCACATGCAAAATAGTGTTGTGGGTTTAAGTCTCCTGTTTTCCAATCGCTCTTTGTATATGTAACCTGAAACTCTGTTTCATTAATCGCAGTTGCACTGTTATCAGACAATCCATTGATTCTTGTATAAAGAGCATCGCTGATAAGAAGTTCACCTGTGTCTGCCGAGAATACCACATCAGTTCCGCCGGCCGCCAGTGTCTGGTACGGATCCGGATCATCAAAAGAGTTCTTCACAGTTGCGGTAATCGTCTGCTGTACACCATTTTCCATAAAAGTAATGGTAGGTGCTACTGCGCTGTCGCATTCACTGTACGCCAGTCGAATACGATGAAAATCCTGTCTTGTAATACTGCTTTCTTCCAGCGTTCCATAGTTGCTATAGTTGGTTTCATTTATCTTTGACAAATCACTTGTATCTACATAAGAAACCGTATCAATACTGTCCGCATATAACTGCTCCGTAATGGAATAGCTGATTTCTTCATCCTTCATAAAGGTAAGCGGCGTATCTGTTCTATATCCCGTAAATACAAATCTTCCTGCATAATCCACATTACCTGTGGCGTATACTTCTTCTTCCAAAGCTTCCATATTCTGGATGATAATATCCAAATCATCGCTCTTCAAATCACTGTTGGCACCCTTTGTTGCCTGTTTTACCAAATCCGTAACCACTTCCGTTACCGTAGACAAGGCATCTTCCGTTACCTTAATCCAGCTTTCCGCATCCGGCACGTTTTTTTCGTAATACTGACTAATCTGGCTTACACTGCTTCGAAGTCTTAAGGAACGAATTGCAATAACCGGGTCATCAGACGGTCTGCTTATTTTTTTCTGGGTAGACATCTGTGTACTCAAGTTATTTTGTGAAATCTTATTGGAATTTATATTGTATAGGGAATTATCCTGCATAATTTTGTTAGTAATACGCATACATTATACCCCCGTTTGTGTAATTAATCTGTCTAACATTTCGGTCATTGTCTGGATAACCTTAGATGCCAAATTGTAACCGTTCTGGAACTTAACCAGATTCACTGCTTCTTCATCCGTATCCACACCCGAAATGGATGTCCGTTGATTATTAATGGTAAGTTTTAAACTTTCATATGTTGCAGCAAATGTATTTGCACTATTTGCATTTAATGCCATATCTGCCAAAATACATTCCAAGAATTCATTGGCTGCTCCGCCTCTGAAACTAAGTGTGTCTTTATCACTAAACATTGCCAAAAGTTTTTCTGCCACATCGCTTGCTTCCACACCATTTGACTGAACACCTTTCGTAGCAAGAAGCGCCGGATTAAGTAACATATCCGCATCTACCGCAAAATTCTTTGCTGTCATAAAATAGTAATCGTCTTCTTCTAATTCAGAAAGCTCATACTGCCCGTCATCTGTCATAATGTTAGCGGTAAACATTAAGCTTCCCGCCTGTCCGTCAGATGTAAAACCGTCTGTTAAAATATCATTTACAAGACTTGCGAAGTTTCTTACGAATTCATTCATCTGTTCCATATAATACGGAATGCCTTGATAATCCACACTATTTCCGATTTTTACATCCGAAGTCACTTTGCTTTCCGGAATAATTTCCGTCATAGTAAATATGTAGTTGCCCGTCAGGTTTCCATCTGCATCTTTCTCATAATCCCATGAAGAAAAATGATATTCCGTATTGCCAATAACAATTTTACCACCATTAGACGGAAGTGTTGTTTTTGTAATATCCTGCAAATAATCTGCTGTCGTTGAAACCGTCATCGTACAAACACCTGCAGTATCTACATCCACACCGGCTACTTTACCATAGAAGTTTTCGCCGTTATTACCATCCCGCATTTCATATATGCCTTTTAATTTTCCACCAAGCTGACTGTTCGCAAGACTGAACACCGAACCATCTGCCCAGTACACATCATATAAACCTTCTGCATCATCCTGATTTACTTTTTCAGTAGATTCTCTTGCCTGACAGAAAAGTGTTTTGTAGTCATTACCATCAACCAGTGTCTGACCTCCGGCTATGGTTACAAGGCACCTTGTACCACCGGTTTCCCTGTCCGGATTGTTAGTATCATAAACAGGTGTTTCAATCACATTAACTTCTACCAGTTCCGATAACTTATCTATTAAAAGTGTTCTCTTATCTCTAAGTTCATTTGCGGTGGTTCCTGTTGATAACTCTACCACGTTAATCTGTTTGTTTAATGTGGCAATTTCTGCCGCTATGGAATTAATCTGGTCAACACTTAACTTAAGTTCTGAATTTAAATCCTTCTGAAGCTCGTTTAAGTTTCCTGCCATATTATTAAAATATTCGGCAAGGCTCTGTGCGGAAGATAAAAATGCTCTTTTCGTACTGTCACTATTCGGATTTTTAATAACTTCCTGTAAGTTTGCCTGTATGTCATCAAACAAAGTAGCAAAACCTGTGCTGCCGTCATCCTTGAAATATTCTTCTATCTGAGCACAATAGTATTGTTTAATACTATACTCACCGTAGTTTTTCATATTGTTCCAGTACTTTGCATCATAGAAATCATCCCTTTGTCTTTCTATGCTCTCAGTTATTACACCGGAACCTGTACAACCATAAGCCGTATATGTCCTAAGAGCCTGAGCAGCTGTCTGAACAACCGTTTGACGGCTGTAACCTTCTGTTTCAGCATTTGATATATTGTTTGCTGTTGTATTTAAGGATGCATTTGCAGCTCTTAATCCGCTTCCTGCAATATTTAAACCACCAAATGTTGATGCCATCTGCTCATCTCCTTTCTAAATATTAAGCCCCCATTGTATTTATTAACGTTCCGAGCATTTCACTGAGTGCATTGATATAACGGCTTGATGCGTTATATGCGTTCTGGAACATAATCATAAACTGTAATTCTTCATCGCTGGATACACCCACAACCTGAGTCCTTGCATTCTCTGCCGAAAGTGCCGTCTGCTGTTGTGTTGTTGCGATGCTTTTGTATACAGAACCTTCATTTGCGAGTTGGGAAACCATATCAGTGTAGTAACCCGTAAAGGTTGTCGGTGAGGTTGTATTCGGATTCAAATAATATTTCTGTTCTTCAAACAACATTGCCAGAGCTTCTGTTGTATCATAATCCGCTTTTCCGTCACCCCTCATAAATCCTAAAAGCCCCGGCTGTTGAACCAGTTCTTTATTAATTTCAATATTGGAGGTAATCCAGCCTTTATCAAGCGATGAACCCGTATCAGGTGAAATCTGAACAAATAACTGGAGCGGTGCATTTTTATCTGCATCCCACAAATATCCTTCAGATGCATTAGCAGCGTTTGCCAAAACATCATTGATACTTGTTACCACCGAACTTACAAGTTGGTCAAATTCCGCCTGGAATTTCATCAAAATTGATGGTTCAATACTTGCATTGTAATAAGCGCTATCCTGTAAATCTTCAAAGGTTGCTCTGTGGTCACCTCTTGCAAGAAGTACACCCTTCAATCCACCGATATCCGTGTTAAGTTCCGTCTGAATCGGTTTCAATAAATCGAATACTTCTGCGCCTTCTATATGATAAACTTTGTTGCCGTTATGGTCCAAAGTGTAATTTGCTAACTGTTGCCAATATGGTGTGTAAAATCCCGTCTCATCGTCTGCCTTTAATGCGATTTCATAAACCATATCGTTTTTTATAAAATCCACGCCCTCCACTTTCACATTTACATATCCCCAGCTATCCTCAGAATAAGTAATGTTAACAAGCGATGATAATTCATCCAGATAATAATCTCTTTCATCCTTTAAGTCGTTGGCTTTTTCCACGCCCGCCGCTTCGATGGAAACGATTTTATCGTTTAATTCCTTGATTTTCTGTCCATATTCATTTATCTTATCCACTTGATTTTTCACTGTCAGGTTCATATCATCCTGATAGTCGCTAAGAGCCGAATAAACAGCATTAGAACGCTCGATAAACTGAGCTGCACGTCTTACAAAAGCGCTTTGATTCACGCTGCTTGTAGGGTCTTTTGCAAGTTCCTGAACAGTTTCCCAAAGGTTAACCAGTGCCTGTTCAAATTCTTCGCCCTGCATCTCGCCGATGATATCCTCGATTTCTTCAATCGCTTCTGCCTGCACCTCATAAAAAGAACACCGGCCATTCTCCTGTCTGTAAGTCCTATCTAAAAAAACGTCCCTTACGCGTTTAGTTTCAGAAAAATAAACACCAAGACCTACCTGTTGACGAGAAACGCCGGCATATTGATAAGATATTGTATTATATATATTGTCCGATTGGGATACCTGTTGTCTGGTATACCCCTCGGTTTCTACGTTTGATAAGTTGTGTGCAACCGTATTCAGCGCATTTTGTGATGTTCTAAGTCCGGTAGCTCCAACATATAAACCACTCATTAAAGACATAAACTCACCTCAACATAGGACTACTGTTTCGCATCAAAACCAGTATTCGGTGCCCCATACACCATTCCGGTATTGTAAGCACCTCTGTTGTAATTTGCTGTTTCCGGGGCTCTTTTGATTGACTGATACATATTGATTTCGTATCCCACAAGCTCCAGCGCCTTTTCAATCAGCATACTGTTCTGGCTATTCACTCTCTGTAACTGTTTCGCTAAATCAGTTAATTTTTTCTGTGCATCTTTCAATTTCTTTTGTTCCTCAGGTCTTTTGTTTAAAACCTCAACAACATCTGAAATTTTCATCGTTTTAACATCCATGTTGAGTACGTTGGCTATATCCTTAGTCACCGATATTCTTTCTTTATCCAGACCATGGATACGACCAACGACTTCTTGTTCTTCATCCGTGATTTTTTGCAGTTCCTCCACATTGTTTGCTACAATGATTGGAGTTTTTTTCATGGATAATCCCAGCAATGTTTCGTATTCATCAGCTTCTTTATACAAAACATCAATTAAGTTTTCCATAAGACTTGCCACTGGGATTACCTCATTTCTTCATACTTCTGTATCATTTTATCTGCAAATTGCTCTGGGGTTACCGTATAAGTTCCTGCATCCATGCGTGCCTTAATCTGGTCTACTAACTCCTGCCTTACATCTGGAGCACTTTTTACAGCCTGTTTACCTACCTGGATATCCTTTCCGACACTTGAGATATTTAACTGATCTCTAAAACTTGTGGCTGTAGTTGTTTTTGGAGCACTTGCTTTCTTGGTCTGATACGCCTGTATAACTTGTGAATAAGCTTCAATACGCATAATTTGTTTCCTCCTTCCGTGGATTTGTGCCAAATCGAAGACCTTCTCCAACTATTATTTCACAATATTTATCGGATTTTTTTCAAAAGACTTTAGTCCTTTTTTACCTTTTTCTTCAATATTTTTAAAATTTTTTTCACGCCATCCTTGGCAAACTCCAAAACAACCGAATACAGAAGACTTATTCCCAATAAAATAAGGAAAGTCGCAATTGCATATTCAAAATAATATACATATTTTCTCCATACAATCATATAGAAAAATGTGTGTACAAGGAATATATTCATAGAATGCTTTCCCAAAAACTTAAGCATAGTTTTTACTACCGGCACTTTCCCTACAGTCATAACAACTACGCAGATAATGAAAAATGCAACAAACGCATCCACATAATTCCAAAACCAATCTTTTACCAGGGCATTCTGGCGTATCAATACACAAAGGACACTGCCGGGGACCGCCGCTATCCACCAGAAAACCGGATGAATTTTAGCATTCATCACTTTCTCCGGCCACTTACAAAACGCCGCCACAACGCCAAAAACCGCCACAAAGAAATATCTTTCAATATCCGAATCAAAACACACTACAAACGGTGCAAAAAACGCCAAAATCAGTGTTATTTTTCCCACCCTTTTCACCACTAACGTAATGAGCGGAACAAGAAAAATCAACACATATGCAATTTTCATATACCACCAGGTCCCGTTCAATAACGGTGTCTGCAATGTCGAAGCAAGCCCCGTTGCATCGCAGAGCATCATTAACAACCCCTGTTTGCCCTCGCCATACAAAGACGGATAGTTCAGATATGGAAAACATATCAAGTTTATCGTCACATATACCACACCAAAATTCAGCATCAACTTTCCAAATCTTTTGCCGCATTTTGCGTAAATTTCCTTTATATCAAAACTACCTTCATTAAAAATCCCCGTACTGATACCGTATGCTGTAAGCATTACAAAAATTGCCACACAAATATTACCAAATCCCGCAAACTGCAAAAATGCGCTTTCTGAAAACGGAGCATAATTCACCTGCATTTCATTAAGCACTTGCTGTTCATGAAACAGGTGATACACCAAAAGCAGCATAATCGCAACACCTTTTACCATCAAAGAATGCTCTTTTGTAAATTCTTTCATGCCCTATCCTCCCTCTTTGACAGCATAAAACCATACAAGAACGGCAAAGTCGCCATAATCGGCATTCCGTATCGCGGATGCGATATAAAACAAGGGGATGCCATACATACAAGCAGACTGACAACCAGCGGTATACTACCATACATAATATCTGTTTTCTTGTTTCTCTTTGCATAAAATATGAGGAAAAAGAGCCCCCAAACATATGCACCGATATTTTCCAAAATTCCAAGGAACGGAATTCTGTTTGCAAAACGATACAGGAAAATCAAATACTTTCCGGCATCCTTAAAAAGTCCCTGCTGGGCAATATCCGTATAAGTTGTTTCATACCTTATGGCATTACTTACTCCCGGTGTAAACCATCCATATATATGTGCAAAGAATGCATCAAAATACACCCCCGGATGTTTAAAGAAGCCCTTAGCCCAAGCCACCAAATAGTCAATAATTTCCGACGTATCAGCACTTCTGTCAAACAGTGCCTTTACATCATCCGCAATCACTGGATTATATTCAGCCGCCACCACTTCCACAGGTCCCAAAACCGCCTCAATGGCTTCTCTTTCTCCCTCGCTGATTTCAGTCTGATACAACTGTAAATATCTGGCCGTCTGCTGAAAAGGAATCGAAAGCATTTCCCCGCTACTACCTTCCGTTGCATTCGTAAGTCCGATAAGCACAAACAAAATAAGCTTACTTACCGCCAGACTTACTACAAACGAAGACAAAAGATATACCACTCTTTCTTTCCAATTATACTTTTTAAAGAAATAGATAAATGCTCCCAAACCACTCAGAACTACCAGTGCAAGTCCGTTATTTCTAAACAATATCACTCCGAGCTGCAAAAACACATAAATTGCAAGGAACTTAACATCCTTTATTTTCCCCGGTCTTTCCAACAACATAATATAACAAATGAAATACCCTATCACAAAGGCAACAAAAGGCACATCCTTAATTGCCACAGATACAATATTTGAATACAAAGGTGTAATACAATAAAGAGCAAGAAGTATTGCAAGATATCTCTGCTTTAATCCCCTTTTTGACAAAACAGCGATAGTTGCCGAAAACGCCGCCACAAACATAAACATCTGTACAAGCATATACACAAACAGACCCATTTCATAAGAACCAAACAGGCTGTATCCCATTTGTGTCAAACCGCCTACTAAAAACGTATGCACAAGTGGATGATGGGTGCTATAACCTATCTCCTTCGTAACCTGTTCAATCTGCCCAATCACATCCCAGCAGAGCGTTCCCGGGTAACTAATAAGCACCACCACGCCATACACGGCACTCAAAATAACAAAGCTTTTCAAAAACGGCTTCTTTGCAAAGAAACCTTGGTTTTCTCCGTAAAATTGCGTACGTTTCAAGATTTCAAAAGCCCCTGCAATCATCACATAAAACAGACATGCAAGGCCCGCAATCGTTCCTGCCGCTTTTACAAAGTTCACCACGCTTCCAAATACGTAAACCGCACCTGCCGTTTCGTGATAGCTTTTTCCAAAAACAAGACACATCGCAAAAAACACTGCCAATCCGACTGATGTATTTTTCTTCCCGGCATCCTTTAAAACAACCTTGCCTTCCAAAAAGAAAAAGAACACGCCCGCAAGCAACCACACAAACAAAAACTTCACATCATAGTTCCCGAGCAGTTCGTAGATAGAAGCAATTATATAATCTATTTTTGTTTCATAAAGTTCCGGTTTCAATGCCACACCAAACTCTGTGGTAATTGCCACCGCTGTCAAAAAGCTCTTTAACAGAAGCATTATTTTCTGTCTCATGGTCTTCTCCTTAAATTTCAGATTGCACTTTGATGATTATTATACCACATATTTCTCTATACATCAAAAAAGGATTTCGACCAATCGAAATCCTTTTTGTACATCATCTTAAAAAATTCCAAACACCCGTTAATTCACAGGTGATAGTGGCAATCGTACCGTCTTCCAGATATATTTTCATATTATTCTGGGCGTCGTTTACCATAATGTCCGCAATCGGCAAATCATCCGTGTCATTTAAGACATCAAATAGCCTATCCTTAAACTCATTTAAGCTCATATTGTTCCCCTTTTCCTTTTCATTTGTACACTCTTCTTTTCGTATACCGTACAAATTATATCATCGTTTGACAATTACTTCAACACCTTGTTCACAAATTGAGCAATATTTTTCACCATTTGTGAACTTATGCGATTACAATTGTATTTCTTCCGGCGCCCTTCGCCTGATACATCGCCTTATCTGCCTTATCATACAATTCTTCAAAACAAGTCGCCTCATCATCAAAGAACACAACTCCTGCACTACAATGAATATCCATATCAACTTCTTTTTCACTGTATCGGAATTTCGTACTTTCAAAAATTTCCCAGATACGTATCTTATCCGCTTCCTTGTCGTCACTTCCGGCAAGCCACAAAATAAACTCATCTCCGCCAAGCCTTCCAAACACATCTTCTTCACCAAGATGCTTCCCTACGCTCTCGCTGATTTTAATAAGCAAATCATCTCCCGTAAGGTGTCCGTAGGAATCATTTACAAATTTGAACTTATCTATATCAAATAAAATAAAAATGCCCTTCTTATTGTCGCGAATACGTTTTGCAACCAATTCTTCCGTATAACGACGATTCCAAATCTTGGTCAGATAGTCTGTACGTGCAAACTCCAAATTCTTCATCTTTTCTGCCATTTCCTTCGTGCAATCATCGAGCATAATAAACATATCTCCGATAGACTCACCGGTAATATCCAGAATAAATACAACAATCATTCTCACCCAGACAATCTCATCCACATCACGCTTAATTCTAAAAGTCGTATCTATAACAAGGTCTTCATTCTGAAGTCTCTTTTCCAAATCACTGTTGCGGAATAAATCCAGTTTTTCCAAATCCTGTTCCAAAACAAAATTTTCACACAGATGCCAGAACCACTGATCCACATTGGTAAACTTACGTCTTTCATGAAAAAGTGCATAATACTCATCTTCATTGAAAACAAATGAATCTCTTTCCACCTTTGTTTCAATCAACAAATCGCACAGATTCTTCATAAGCTTTTTGTAATAAAAACTCGGATTCTTGCTCACATCTACATTAAACAGTTTTCTCTGCGCTATTGACATATGCACTGCCGAAAAACGCACTTCACCCGCTTCCTCTATGCACACTACCATAACGTCTACGTTCTCACGGAACAAAAAAACCTTTTCTGTATCATATACAGTCAGTTTAGCCGTTACAATACACACATCGTCCTGTTGAACGTTTCCTTTGTAAGAAGATTCTTCAATCTTATAAAAACCATCCTCATCTCCTAAATCCAATCCAATTGTCGGCGTATCTTCCCGGCAAAGACGGTTCATAAAATAGGACACATCCTTATCAAGCCAATATCTCTCACATGCATTTTTCACTGTCTGAATTGACATATCATAAAATGTATTTACATTCATACGCCGCCCCCTGTCAAGTCACATAAATTCAGCCGCCACCTGTAAATGTTGCCCCATATTCCCCCACAGAATAATTATACTACAAATATAATGTTTTTCCTATATACAAAAAATTTATTTTACAATAAAGCCTGCCGGTAATCTCCATGAGGAATTATCATAATAAAATGTCACACTGGACATCAGATATTCTCCATCATAATACATACAAGAAGAACTTCCGCCATCCAAATTGGCCGCATTTACCGCATCAAACTCCTGCATTACCTCAATCAAATCCGCACTGGAAGCACCAAGATGTCCCGATTTACCACGCCCATCCGTCACAAACATAAGTACCGCTCCATCCGCCCTCTGTCCGATAGCCGTACGCGGATTCAGACCACTGCCCATACCATTTACTTCCCTGGCCTCATTGTTGATAATGAGCTGTACAAAATGATTGTTAACATCGCTGGCTTCTTCCTGGAAAGTAACCGCATCACGAATTTTCATATCCTCAACAAGTTTTTCCACATCGGTTGCATTCATATCAGAAATATCCACAATCTGTAGAATATGTTCCTCCGTAAAACCAACCAAAACAAGTCCCGGGTATTCCTTGGGTTTATTGTGCTGGATTTCTCCGTTTGAAACAATGACACCATAAGGCTTTCCGCCGGTGTTATCTGTAGAGTCATACAAACCGCCATTAATCCCCGCAATGCCCTCATTATCCGTCACAAGCTTATCAAGAGTCACACCCCGTTCTTTCCACGGATAAATGGTCGCAAGACTGACCCTCGACGGATCCTTTACAATCATCATCGTACCTGTATAAGTGGAGCCCGCCACCTCTACAATCTCGATATCCGGTATTTCCTCATCCGCAATGCTTTCACCAAAGCTTCCGCTTTGAATCAAATTTGTGTCTACCTCATTGTTAAATGCCTGCATAGAGTTCTGATTTACAATTTCCTGAATTTCCTCAGGCGATAAAAACCACGATGCCAAGAATTTCAATTGCCCCGTTTCCAATATTGTTGTTACAAACGTTCTCTGCACAGAAGGAAACGAATCCGAACAGAGCATATTCAATGTAAGCAGCAGCGTCACTACCAAAGCAAGAACAGTCGTCAGTAAAAATGCCATTGCTTTTAGGAAAAATCCTCCGATTTTTCTCCCAATTCCCGTCTTATTCTGCATGATTCACAATCTCCTTCATACTGGCAATCTTCCACTCCGGATTGCTCACTCCATCATCGGTATCATCATATTTCACAAAGTAAAATCTATCATTCATCGGATCGTCCACTCTGGAACCTACATTCAGTATCATATGCTTTACAAAACTGATATCCACCGAAAAACAATTATCACTTATCCATACAAAATTTGTTACACTTTCATCCGTAAACGGCGGATTCGCAAGTCCGTGTCCACTGATAAACTTAATGTCCACACCCGTGGCATATTTTACCGCCACATCATACTGATACGAATCTTTAATCAAATACTGAGCCATATCGTTAAATACAAGATCCGCAGACATAAAAAGACTCCATTTCTGAGCCAAATCAAGCACATTCACACGTGCGCTTACTTCCTCCGGAACTTCATCCAAATACTTATCCTGCGCAGTAAAACTATATTCCGTTTCGTCACCTTCCAGCACAACTGCTTTTCCGTCTGCGCCGGTTACAATAACCTCTGCATCCTCTTTTAATACAGCTATATTATACAAGATAAGGTCCGGTAAATCAGACACATAGTCCCTAAGCGCCTCATATTCCGGATTTTCCTGTGAGAAAACAGCTTCCTTAGGTACTTTTTCTCCCATAACACTAACTTCATAACCACTTTCACTGCTAATCAGTTTATGAGTCAAAGGAATGCTTTTTCCGCCCTCATATGAAAATGTGTTTCCATAGTAATCTGTCAGAACCACTTCCGGTCTCTTAAGTTCTTTAATTTCATAATATGCATTATGATTATCCTGCATCGCACCATCGATATGTTGTCCGTTCACTGTTACGGACAAAGTATCCGGCAGACTGAGTCTGTAATAATAGTATTCTGCAACAACGTTGTTTTCAGAAATTTTATATGAAACCTGTGCACCCGAGGCATCTTGTATATCAAATTCCGGCGCAAAATACACCCCCGAAACCGTATATTCAACTTCACCTCTGCCATTTTTTCTGCCTTCATCTACGCTAAGTGTAATTCCATTTGCCTTTACCGAAAAATCTTCCGGCACAAGCAATGTATAATCATTTTTTTCCACGATTGGTTTTACATACTCCACATTCCACTCGCGGTAGCTCAAAATAGCAAGTTTCGTAACCGCAGGTCCCTTCGCTTTCAGTTTTACCTCAGCTACCTTTGCACCATCACAGCTAACCGTATAGAAAAGTTCATCCTCCGGATATTCGCCACTCTCCTGCAAATATTCCGGCTGACAGTTTTGAATAAGCTGTGTGTACGCATCTTCAACATCCAGACCCGCTTCATACTCACCCGTTTCAAATTCCGGCAGGAAGTACTGCTGCCACAAGGTTCCTTCTTTCGCTTTATCAGCCAATTCCAAAAAGGCATCTTCCACATACTTTTCCGGCATTGTATCCTCATATTTTTGCAAAAGTCTGCTCACATATAAAGATGCGCTCGCAACCAAAACAGCCAATATAGCTACATATATCAAATATGCCTTCTTAAAAGTTATTTTTTTCTTCATCTAAGCATCCTTTCCATCCGCTTTTCCATCATTGAATACCCATTTATGTTGGATACGGAAGCTAAAGAAAAACAAAATCGTATCCACAACCGCCTTAATTATCGTTGCCAACGCCGGCGATTCAATATGTAATAATTTCTCTGTTAAAAAGACCGTTGCCGCTGAAATACTAATCTGAATTGCTGCCAGAATATAATACTTGACAAACGACTTCGCCCCTGCCTTTTCATTGAATACCACCTTCGCATTCACAAAGAAATTGAACAAAGAAGAAATCACTCGTGCCAGAATAGCCGCCGTAAAAGTAAGTGGTATCGGAATGACACCGAGCAAAAATCCCATATTCTTGAAAATAAAAAACGCAATTTCATCAACTACCGCCGAGCCTACCGAACTGAGCAGATACTTCAAAATCAAGGCATATATACGAATACTGTCACGCACCACTCTAAAATGGGAGGATTTGTTTTCTTCAATATAAACCGTTTCAATCTTCACTTCATCAAGCGGAATACTTTTCCTGTTTATGATAAACAGCATATTGGTTTCATACTCATATCTGTCACCTTTTGCCCTCAAAATTTCCTCTAAATACTTTCTTGGGAAAGCACGAAGACCGGTCTGTGTATCCTGTATTTTCATGCCAAAGAAAACTCTGAAAACTCCGCAGGTAATCTGATTACCCATCTTGCTTCTCTCCGGCACATTTGGGTCTGTAAAATCACGTACACCAAGAACCACTTTTTCCTGCTCCAAAGCCGCCGTGGCCGTAGCAATAATGTCCTTTGTCAGATGCTGCCCATCAGCATCGGCAGAAACGATACATTTTTTATCTTCCCTATTATCCAGAAAATATCTGAACGCCGTTTTTAAAGCCGCACCTTTCCCCTTATTTTCAGGATGTACCAAAAGAGTACATTCCGGAAGTTTTTTTACCGCTTCAAAAATGTCGTTAAACTCTTCCCCACTTCCGTCATTCACAACAAGAATATCCGAAAAACCCGCTTTCACAAGTTCATCAAGTGTTACAAGCATCTTTTCATCAGGCTTATATGCCGGAATTACTACCGTAATCTGTTCCATCAGAATACTCCTCTCATTTTATCCTTTGCATCAATTATCTGTTTCATTGCTTCCTCAATTTTTATACCGACATTCTCTTCGTGTGTCACTACATTTTCAAAGAAATCCCCGCCTTGGGCATCTGTTCCCACGCTTGTATAATACAAGCCATAATTACAAGGTGAATACGTTTTAATCTGGGACGCCTTTGTATAAGGACTTTCCGCACTACCGTAAATCCATTTATAAAACCATGTCCAATGCTGGCTTCTATGACAGGCAAAGCCCTCACAAGACACTTCATAAGCCGTCTTACCACCAAAAGAATCCAGCGGTATATCATAATTCATAACTATCTGATTTTCATCGTATAAATGGAGATATAATTTCTGAATCTCCCAAGTACCATACTTCTTTGCACTGTCTGCATATTTTGTCGCATCGCCTGTACACTCTATCGCTTCCGTCAGTGCTGCCGCCGCAAGCACATGAGTTCCGTGTCCATATTCCCCATCCAAATCATGGGATACCACAACAGCCGGTTTGAAACGTCTGATACACTCTGTCATATAACCGATAAAATCATCATAGGTCACACCTGCTGCCTCAAACACCTTTTGGGCTTGTGAAAAAGCCACCGCTCTATCCTTTGACTGGGCATACAAATCAGGAAAATCCGACATAACAGGATAATTCTTTACCCCCACAGTCCAAAGCCCATCAAGCTGTTCATGAGGTCTTTGATGATTCATCACCCCATTCACCTCAAAATGCTGTATCACATAGGCCACCTGAACATCAATTCCCAATTCACCCGCATAATACGGCAAAACACCTAAAAAGAATAACTGTTCATCATCCGAATGTGAGGATATCAGCAGTAAATCTGCCGCCTCGCAAGGTGGTTGCCAGATTTGTACCCACTTTGGCATTTCGCCATCCGAAAAAGCATAAATATCGGCTATTACCGTACCCTCTTCAAAGTTTAAAACCACTTCGCAAGGCAACTCATCCGCCAAAGCTTTCACATCCACAAATTCATGCAAAAAAGCATTTTGTCCACATTTTACATCTTCGCCCGTATCAGAAATCAGCAAGCTCCATTCGCTTGGTATTCGGTCAAATTTTATGTACAAAGCACCAATACCATCTTCGCAGGATATCTTTATTTCGTTATCCTTAAGCGCTTTCGTATATGTGTCTGTATTGTCATCCAACAAACTTTTTTCACTCGAAAATCCTTCCGCCTCAATTGTCGCATTTTCGTAGGACGCTTCCAAGGCACTCACCTTCTGTGGAAACATAAGTACCACACCAAAAATCACGCATAAGGCAGTTACTATATTACGAAACATAGTTCCTCCATTAATCTATGACATTTCTCACTCCGATAATCGGTTCATAATCCGCATTACTTATAATAACACCTTTTCTGGAATTGGCAGCGTGAACAACCTGACCGTTACCGATATACATTGCCACATGCGTACAACTCTTTCCACCGTTTGAACTGTAACAAATAATATCTCCCGGCTGAATCTGGCTATAGTCAATCGCTCTTCCCGCGCCTGAATACTGTCCCTCCGGCGTTCTGCTGATGGAATAACCAAAATCCGCATAAACAAAGCAGGTAAATCCTGAACAGTCCGTTCCCGTAGCAAGACTCGTTCCTCCCGATACATATTTATCTCCCACATATTGCAAAGCATAGTTCACAATAGATGCACGAAGCTCTGTGTTCGTTGCATAAGTGGTATTCGGTGCCTGTACGTTAGTTGATTCAGGAACCAGATTTTCTGATACCTTCTGGCGTTGTTCCAAAGCCTTTCTTGCCGCAATTTCAGCCTGCTCTTCCTCTAACGTTTTGGCATAGGTATATTCTTCCAAAATCAGTACATACTCTGCTGAAACATACCCTTCTTTATTTTCCAAATACTGAACCTTTATCCAGTCCCCAAGCTCCTCTATAAGCTTCACCTTTTCACCATTATCGATATATCCGATGCGGTCCGAATCCGTAGTTGCTTCTTTTCTCACATTCAGTCTGTCTGCCTTTACCTCGGCATATTTTGTAACATACTGATCCATTACTGCGGCCGCCTCATCACCATAGATAAAAAATTCAGCCTTTATATATCCTTCCACATTTCCGGAAGTAATCTGAAACCACTCATCATTTTCTCCGGCTTTGGCAAGCACCTGGGCCACCGCACCATCATAAATCTTACCCACAATTTCTCCGTCTGTGGACGGCTGATTTCTTACATTCACATAATTATCCACATCCGCAATGGCAAAATTGGCATATTCGCTTTCCGCATCAGAAGTTCCCGAACTTCCTATTATTGTACCAACAAAATTATTCGACAGCCAATCCGGATTTTTTACCATTTCCATGGAAATAAGCTGACTGGGAGTTAATATATTTTCACCGGCATATGCATCGTAACCAAACGCAATCGGCAAAATCATAAAGCCACCCATAATTACTAATATGCTTGTGCATATTCTATTTCTTATATTCATTGTATTCTCCGTTCAAAACACTCACGTTTACTGTTTCAATTATAAAATTGCGCATACCTTACACATTTTAATCCATATTAATTATAGCACGATAATTATTGATTTCAATACACGTTTCTTTATTATTAGCAAAACAAGAAAAGCACATCCCCTATCAAGGCAAATGTGCTTTTCTTTTTACTTATTATGGATTCTTATTATTTGTCTTTTGTATCGGTCTGACAGCCGCATGTACAGGCTGATTTGCCACTATTTTTACTCGGACAATTACCACCCGCAGGACAACCGATACATTTTGCACCGTTTTTCTTTGCCCTGACAATGTATAAAACGGCGCCGCCTATAACAACCAGTAAAATACCGATTATAATAATATCTGTCATACCAATACTCCTTTAACGAAACTTTTAAACTTATTTTTTTAACGAAACTTATTAATAAAATTATTTTGTAGCTGCTTTTAATTTATATTCTGAATTAAATCTCTTGTTATTTACAATAATTACTGCAACTAAAATTGCTACCATCACAAGTACTGCGATAAGTCCCGGCAAAAAGCCTGCGCCAAGAGCACCTGTTGTGATAAGTGTACCAATCTGGTATACAAGGAAAGCTACTGTATAACCTGTTCCAAGCTGAAGTGCGATACCGCCCCAAAGCCATTTCTTATCCTGCATTTCTGAGTTCATAGCACCAAGTGCTGCAAAACAAGGTGGTGTGTATAAGTTAAACATAAGATATGCCATTGCTGCCACTTTTGTTAACGCCATAGCTGTTGCAACCACGTTACCTTCACCTACCAACTCAAGTTCTTCTGTATCGATAACACTTGTCAAACCATAACAAACTGCCAAAGTACCAACTACGTTTTCTTTTGCAATAAAGCCTGTAACGGCCGCTGCAGCAAGCTGCCAAGCCATAACGCCTACGATTGGAACTAAAAGTGTTGCGATTGGAGAAGCAATACTTGCAAGAATTGATGCATCTGCTTCTTCCACATACTGGAATTTCCAGTTAAATGTCTGCATAATCTGAACAACTGTGTTACATACCAAAATGATAGTACCGGCTTTTACGATATAAGCTTTACCACGTGATAACATAGATAATGTTGCTCTCTTAATACTTGGAAGCTTATATTCAGGAAGCTCGATAATAAAGAAGGATTTTCTATATTTCTGTCCTGTAATTTTCTTAACGAGTAATGCACCCAATAAAATTAAAATAATACCTGTAAAATACATAAGTGGTGTAACCCATTTTGCGCCCGGGAAAAATGCGCCTACGAAAAGAGCGATAACCGGAAGCTTAGCTCCACAAGGCATAAATGGTGTGAGCATAGCTGTTGCTCTACGTTCTCTTTCGTTACGGATTGTTCT
>CAZMND010000029.1:0-22920 GCA_964567585.1 uncultured Lachnospiraceae bacterium | reverse complement strand
GTAAGCATTGGTGGCATTGACGTGCTGGCGGATCCCATCGGAGCCAAGCGGCAGATCGGGTATTTGGGAAAGCAGTATCAAAAACAGCTACCATAGGTACATTTGCCATAATTTCTTTGCAGGAATTAATACCGATTAAGTTGGCAGGGTTGTGAAGCGGTGCCAAATCGTTACATTCTTCAATAGCTTTAACAATTTCATCTGTGATTACTACAGATGAAGCAAATTTTTCTCCGCCGTGAACAACTCTGTGTCCCACTGAATCAATTTCATCGAGGGAAGTAATTACCCCGACTTCTTTGTCTGTCAATTTTTCAATCACGTACTGTACTGCCTGTGTATGGTTTTGCATCTCTACTTCCGTAGTTACCTTGTCACCACCCTCCGGCTGATGAGTAATTGCACTACCATTGATGCCGATTCTTTCGCACAGGCCTTTTGCCAAAACTTCTTCGCTTTCGCTGTTAATCAGCTGATATTTCAATGAAGAACTGCCGCAGTTAATAACCAATACATTCATACGTTTCCCTCCTGTTTATTCTAAAAATATTCCTAACTCTATCTTAGTCTTTTTTTCCCGATTTAGGCAAGCCTTTTTGGAATTTTAGTATGCTCTTCCCCAGTAAACCATTTTCTTAGCAGGTTTTCCACAACATACGCATGTAGAAGCAAGTTCTTCCTGTTCAAATGGCATACAACGGCTGGTTACGCTTAAATCTTCTTTTACTTTATCTTCACAAGCTTGTTCACCACACCACATAGCTTTTACGAAACCTGCTTTTTCATTGAAGATTTTCTTGAATTCGTCATAGTTTGTAGCCACATATGTGTGTTCTTCTCTGTGTGCTCTTGCACGTTCTAACATTTCTACCTGCATTTTGTCTAAAACTTCTGCTAAAACGGTTTCTAATTCATCCAAACTTGCCTCGATTTTTTCTCTTGTGTCACGACGGCAAATTACACATTTGTTTGCTTCAATATCCTTTGGTCCGATTTCCACACGAACAGGGATACCTCGCATTTCCTGTTCAGAGAATTTCCAACCAGGACTCTTGTCTGTATCATCTACTTTCACGCGGAAGTTAGAAAGTCTTTGTTTTAATTCGTAAGCTTTGTCAAGCACACCTTCCTGTTGCTGACGGATTGGAATGATCATAACCTGTGTAGGTGCTACTCTTGGTGGAAGTACTAACCCTGAGTTATCACCATGTACCATAATTACCGCACCGATAAGTCTGGTTGTCATACCCCAAGAAGTCTGGTGTACGTGTTTCAAAGTGTTATCTTTGTCTGTGTACTGAATACCAAATGCTTTTGCAAAGCCGTCACCAAAGTTGTGGCTTGTACCGGACTGGAGTGCTTTTCCGTCGTGCATTAAAGCTTCGATTGTATAAGTAGCTTCTGCGCCTGCAAATTTTTCTTTATCTGTTTTACGACCCTTTACTACAGGAATTGCAAGTACTTCTTCCAAAAAGTCTGCGTACACATTAAGCATCTGGATTGTTCTGTTTTCTGCATCTTCTGCTGTAGCGTGAGCTGTGTGTCCTTCCTGCCATAAAAATTCTCTGGAACGAAGGAACGGTCTTGTTTCTTTTTCCCAACGCACTACAGAACACCACTGGTTATAAACCTTTGGCAAATCTCTGTATGACTGGATTTCATTTTTGTAAAAATCACAGAATAAAGTTTCTGAAGTAGGTCTTACGCAAAGTTTTTCCTGTAAAGGATTCAATCCCCCGTGAGTAACCCATGCTACTTCCGGTGCAAAACCTTCTACATGATCTTTTTCCTTCTGTAAAAGGCTTTCAGGAATAAACATTGGTAAATATACATTTTCTACACCTGTTGCTTTGAATCTTTCATCAAGCTGTTTCTGGATTAATTCCCAGATAGCATAACCTGCCGGTTTAAAAACCATACAACCTTTTACGCTTGTGTAGTCCACCAATTCAGCTTTTTTTACAACGTCTGTGTACCACTGCGCGAAATCATCTTCCATGGATGTAATCGCTTCAACTAATTTTTTGTCTGCCATAACTTTTCTCCTTATCTCATAAAAAAATTTAACCGCCGGTAATTCCCAGTCCACAAGGGACCGAAATCATCGGCGGTACCACCCTAATTAGCAAATGCTCACTTATCCTACCGTTAACGCCGGTGCTACGCTGTATTTTTGTAAAAACACTTTCTCATACAGAACTCCAAGGCCGGTTCGGTTTTCTTACCTGAAAATGTCTCAGCAACCATTTTCTCTCTGTAAAGGCACTAAAAAACGTACTATTCCTCTTCATCGTCTTTTATTTAGTATCTTGATTTTAGGGAACTTTCTTACATTTGTCAACCTAAAACCAATTTTATACACATTCTTTTTCTTTCTCTAAAATATCTTCCACATATGCGCGGAGCATTTCACCCACACTCCAGGCCTGTGCATAACAGCCTCTTGAAACGTGCGGATCGTCACCATCAAAAATTTCTGCAATGGAACCGATGCAACCATCCATTAAATGATCCGCTACAGGTGCCATCAACTTCTTTGCCATTTCAATACTTTCCTTTGAGTAATTGTTTACCTTCACAAAAGCAGTGATAAAACCGCCCATCGGGAATGCCCAGACAGTACCCTGATGATAAGCCGCATCTCTGTCATGAAGCTTACCGAAATATTTTCCGTGATAAGCCTCATCTTCCGGCGAAAGCGAACGCAGTCCATAGGTTCCGTATAGCTGCTGCCAAACTGTCTCCACAACCTTTTTAGCTTTGTCATCAGGAAGCATTGTATATGGAAGGGAAACCGCCCAAATCTGGTTCGGACGAACCTGGTCGTTGTCCTTAATATAAATAGCTGTTTCACTCTGGTTAAACGGATTAAGGCTCGGCTTTGCAAGAAGCGGATTTACATGCTCATCCACCACATCGTAAAGACAGGATTTTTTCTCATTCCAGAAACGCTTGTTAAAGGAAGCCTTCACTTTTTCAGCCAAGGACGCATATTCGCTTGCATCTTTTCCGAATTTCTCAGCCAGCTTCTCCATTACTTTAAGTGCATTGTACCAAAGTGCATTAATTTCCACGGCTTTACCATGTCTTGGTGTCACTACCCATTTGCCTACACGCACATCCATCCATGTAACCTGGTCATAGTCTCCGCCGGCATGAATCAAATAGTCCTTGTCCATATGGATTTTGAAATCTGTACCCTTCTTATAAGCCTCAATAATTTCTTCCAGCTTCGGATAGATCTCATCACGCACAAAGTCATAGTCCCCTGTGTATTCCAAATACTTGTCCACAGAATAGAAATACCACATAGACGCATCTACCGTATTGTATAGCGGGTCCAGTCCTTCGTCCGGGAACATATTTGGCACAAGACCGTTATTTACATACTGGGCAAAGGTTTTGAGAATTCCCTTTGTATCTTCAAAACGCTTTGTCACCAAAGTAAGACCCTGAAGAGCAATCATTGTATCGCGGCCCCAGTCCGTAAACCACGGAAGACCTGCCAAAACAGTTTTGTAGCCTGTGGAAGCTCTGTCCACGATGAAGTTGTCTGCTGCCATAACCAAATCTTTTGCAAACTCGTCTTGATAACCTGCTTTTTCCACAAGGTCCTGAATTCTCTTTCTGTTAGCATCAACAATTGCAAATGCATCTGTTTCATATTCTTTTTCAATTGTACAAACAACTGAGATTTTTTTCTTCTCATACGGCTTCAATGTTACAACCACTTCATACGGAGTATAGTTGTTATCGATGTAAGACATACCCGTATCGATTTCCGTCTGAAGAGCCAGCCCTTCATCATATTTATCATCGCTTTCTTTTACAGCACCTTCGCTAGTAAAATACTTGATTTTCACATCATATTTTTTCTGAAGCTTTCTTATTTTACGGTTTGTCGGAACCAGAGTGATTTCCTGACCGGAAACACTTTTATCAAAGTCTAATTCACCGATTTTACTGCCGTTGTTATGGTCTCTGAAGTTAAAAGACGGAACCATTGTAAACGCAACCTCCTCAGGTCCGTTAACAATATCATAAGCAATGGCAATTGTATTTTTCCTATGTTCAAAACTGATGGTTTTTTCCAGATAAAAACCTTTCACCTGATAAACAAAAGTAGGAAGTTCATTATAAATAAAACGCTGCAGATAATCCTGACCGTTTTCATATTTTTTACCGATTCTCTGGTTCGTTTTCAGGGAGTACTTTTTACCGCCAAAATCCAAAGACTCATTAATTTTGGATAAAACCATATATCGCTCTGTAGGCGCATGAAGACTGGCAATTAACATACCGTGATGTTTTCTTGTGTGCGCTCCGATAATAGAGCTTCCCGCATAACCACCGATACCATTGGTAATTACCCATTCTCTCTGAATTCCTTCCTTGAAAGTTTTCCAATATCCTTTACCAAAAACTTTTTCGCCCATAAAATCCTCCTGAATAATAGTGTCCCTTTTATTATATACTTTTCAAATAATTGTTGACAATACATTTTTACTATTGTATTATTTTTAAGGTATCGGCGTGTGGCTCAGCTTGGTAGAGCGCTGCGTTCGGGACGCAGAGGTCGCAGGTTCGAATCCTGTCACGCCGACTAAAGAAAATGCCCGAAATCCCATACCATTTGGGAAATCGGGCATTACTATTTATCTATCAATAATAATAAATCTTTCTTCCAAAAATTTCTTCGAAACCATCGCACAACATTTCTAATGTCATACAATAGCTTTCATATCTTCCACCACCTGTAATAACATAAGTAGCTACACCTATGGTATTTCCATAAATATCAAATACATTGGAGCCCGATGCACCGGAAAATAAATCCGCAGTTATTCTGGTCGCATTGTAAAGACTTCTGTATTGCATATCTCCGTGAGAAGACTTGTAAACCAGTTTACCCGTTTTGTCACGCCAAACACTTCCTTTATCGTTAATGCATCTGACACCCACGGCTAAATCGGCCTCATTTTCCAAATCATCCCAGTAACCTTTGTTGATATGTACGGTATATAACTGATCCAATAATTCCTGCGAAACATCCTCTCTTTTTACAGACACAAAACCAATATCTTCATTCCAAAGAGTCCCCGCTACCGTTCCTACCACATTTGTTCCGTCAAAGAAATAAATACCTACCGTATCCTGTTTTTTGACCACATGCTGACAAGTCCCGATAATAATTTCCTCATCGGATATCTCCAGGATAAAACCGCTACCATACCCTGAATTATTTGTAATTCGAATCGTGGTAGGATGCATAATTTCAAGCATTTCATCAATCGTTTTATCCTCGTAATAACCAATATCATACAGGTTATAAGCACCCACAATAATTTCATTCAGACGATGAATTTTATGGGTATTAATCAGTTCCTGAATGTCCATACTTTCCATAACATTTACGGTTACATTTTCCGAAGAAGAAAGACCATAGGAATCCTCACAAATATAGGATAACTCATAGGAACCAACCGAGGATAAATCCACATCACTTGCATCTACATATACATTCTTCGTTACATCACCATCTATGATATCGCTTGCGCTAATGAATTCCAGATAATCCAGCGTAGTACCCGGAACCACATAATAATTCTTCATTCCTGCGATAGAAGGCGGTGTATCAACCGTTACAGATAAAGTATAAACCGACTGATTTCCCGATGCGTCTTCGGCCAAAAATGTCAGTACATAAACGCCGCTTTTTTCTATACAAATATCAGAATCTTTAGCATTCGCCACGCTACCTTCCGTTACAAAAACAGTCACGTCATTACTAAAGTCAATTACCTCTTTTACAAAGGAATCAACCTTATAAGTTTCGCCCTCTTTGAGGTAAATATTCTCATCAAAAAAATGTAAAACCGGAGCTGTCGTATCTTCTACCAAAACCTCATATTCGTAAGTCCAAAAGCCTTGTTTTACAATAGCGTCATACTCTCCAACCTGCCTAGTATTAACACCTGAAGCATCCAGCTTGCTTACCCGGATTCCCGGTGTAAATCCCGTCACATAATCCGTGATTTCCTCGCTGATTTGGCTACCTAATTCCACTGTATAAGAGTCCGATACTTGATTCAATGGTACTGCAAATGGCAGCAGTCCTAAAACGGCTAATACTGCTGCCACAATACCTGAAATAATCCCTATTTTTTTCCCAATTTTCTTCTCTTTCATCATAGAGTAAAACCTATATACATTCTTTTAAATAGCCTACAATTTTACCATCAATATTGCCAAACTTCGCCATATCTTCCATGATAAAAAACGCTTTTTCTTTTGGCATAGGTTTCTTGTAAGGTCTGTCAGTTGCAAGAAGCGCATCACAAATATCCGCCACTGCCAAAATTCTGGATTCTAATGGTAAATCTTCGGCTGTAAGTTTATTCGGATAGCCTTTTCCGTTTAAGCATTCATGGTGCTGAGCAGCAAAAATCGGCGCATCCTTGTAAAAAGAATGGAAATGTACTTTGCTTAAAATCCGCTCTGTCATAACTACATGACTTTCCATGATTTCTCTTTCCGCATTTGTTAAAGTACCTTTTTTCACACGCAGACAATCTTTCTCCTCGTCTGTGAAAAAGGCTTCTTCTTTTGCGTCTTCTGCAGTTAGATCCTGATAAGTGTATGCGAGTATTTCTTCAAGCTCTGCCGAAAGTTCATCGTTTACAAAGCCGGCTCCATCCACCTTCTCCACAACCGAAAGTGCTTTCTGAACCTGAGCAGTTTTTTCATCAAACTCTGCTGCGGACAACAGTCCTTTTAAATGCATAATTTCATATTTAGCAAAATAATATTTAAGCTTCTGGATAACCTTGTCGTAATCCTCACCAAGTCTTGTTTCTTTATTCATAACCTTGGTCGGAACAATCATCTTACCAATGTCATGAAGCATCGCACCCATTTTAAGCTGTTCTTTTCTATCCTCGTTAAAATATTCGGTTTCTTCACCTTTTTCATACAATTCATTAATGTAGTCTGCAAGAATGCCTGCGTATTTTCCGACATTACGTGTATGGCTGGCGTTATACGGTGTTCTGGCATCAATCGCCTCCGTCATTGCTTCCGTAAATGACCACAAAGTATCCTTAATTTCATCCATATACTGCATATTACAAACTGCAATAGAAGCCTGTGATGAAAGTGAGAAAACAATGTGCTCCAAGGACTTTTCAAAAGGACAAACTACCCCATCTTTGTCCTTGGCATTCATAAGCTGCAAAACACCAAGTACATCATCATTTAAACCGATAAGCGGAATTGTCAACATACTCTGGGTACGATAACCTGTCATTTTATCATAATTTTTCGGACCGGAAAAATCAAATTCGTCGCTGTAATATACATCTTCAATATTCAACGGTTTTTTGTGAATCGCTGTGTATGCACAAATATTCTCTTCACGAAGAGGAACCGCCGGAATTTCAATCACTTCACCGTTTCGGCCCTTATCAACGCCTTGGGAAATGGTTTTCATGATTTTAAAATGAAGCTTTTCGTCCTTTAAAATGTATAACGTTCCGGCATCACACCTTGTAAGCTCCATACCTTTATCGATAATCATATCCAAAAGCTTATTTCTGTCTTTTTCCCCTGCTACGGCAATTCCAATATCTAAAATGGAAAGAAAATCCTCGTTAGTAAACTGCGGCATTTTCGTTTCTCCTTTCTTAACAACCTACAAAGTGGACATAAACTCTAATGCTTTTGTCTGTCTTTCAATTCCGTTTACTTCCAAAAGCGTCGAAACATTCACATTGTAACGTTCCATAAGTTCTTTAAAATGACCGAAATTAATTTGTCCTTCGCCTGGGGCAAGATGTAAATCTGCTTTCAAATCATGGTCATTGATATGCATATGGGCAATATATGGAGCCAACTGTCTCACCCAGCCCTCCATAGATGTATGCGTGAGCGTAGCGTGACCGTAATCCAAGCACACTTTTACATTAGGAATATCCTTCACTTTTTCCATCAGCTTAAGAAACACATCCGGACTAAATTCAAAGCTGTTTTCCAGATAAATCATCATATGCGGATATTTTCCTGCCAATTCGCCAAATAATTTAGCGGCCGCATCAGCCCAACCATTGATATAATAATCAACAGTCAATCCACCAATTAATCCCGTATGGAAAATGACTCCTTTAACCCCTAATCTGTCACCAATTTCCATAGACTGAGCGATGCGTTTTTTACTGTATTCCCGGATCGTTGTATCCTGACTCGCAATACATAAATCCAGGAAAATACCATGTAAAGTATCTTTACTTGTATCCCTGCCCAAATTTTTATAAAAACAAATCCGTTCTTCCAATACCTCTTCATTTTCAAAAACCGCCGGTTTAAAAAAATCATTATATTCAAAAACTGCATTATATTTTTCTGCTAATTCTAATGACTTTTCTATATTTTCATACTCCGGTATGATATGCCATTGCCTTTCCATAAAAACTCCATTTCTTTTGTCGATATTTTCTACTTTTAATTAACCTCTGGCTCCACATATATTACATATGAAGTTTGGAGAATAAGAAGGATATACTTGTGTAACCAAATGGTCTAAGGCCGCAATAGTCTGACTTTCTGTTTTACCACAATTACTACATATATGACTTTGTGATCCGGCTGACTCACATCCCGCTGCTGCTACTGTATTCCATGCACCAAAACTATGATCCTTTAATTCTAACTCACGTGCTTCTCCATTTCGTATAAAAATAATGCTAGAAACTGTAACTGAATGAATGTCCACAACTACAATTTGCATTCATATCTGTCGGGGATTGATAACTTGTATACGTACCGGAATGTTCTTCAGATGAAACTGTTTTACTACAGGTTGAACATACTCCATTATAGTTTGCTGTAAAGCTATTATCCGTATAGGAACTACCCGTAACTTCATGTATATATGTCAGACTGTGACCTGTGGCCGCAATCACCTGTGTTTCTGTCTTCTGACAGCCACTGTTTGAACATGTACGGGTTTCTACACCTGCTGTCTCACAAGTTGCCGCTGTTGTTACCACCCATGAACCATAGCTGTGACCTGTGGCTGCAATCGCTTGTGTTTCTGTCTTTTGACAGCCGCTATTTGAACACGTACGACTTTTTACGCCTGCTGTCTCACAAGTTGCTGCTGTTGTTACACCCCAGGAACCGTAACTGTGACCTGTGGCTGCTATTGTTTGTGTTTGTGTCTTCTGACATCCGCTGTTTGAACAGGTACGGGTTTCTACACCTGCTGTCTCACAAGTTGCTGCTGTTGTTTCCACCCATGAACCATAACTGTGACCTAACGCCGCAATCGCCTGCGTTTCTGTCTTTCCACAGCCGCTATTTGTACAGGTATGAGTTTCTACGCCTGCGCTCTCACAAGTTGCTGCTGTTGTTTTCACCCATGAACCGTAACTGTGACCTAATGCTGCTATTGTTTTTGTTTCTGTCTTTCCACAGCCACTGTTTAAACAGGTTCTGGCTTCTTCCCCTGCTGTCTCACAGCTTGCTGTTTTTGTTTCTTCCCATGCACCATAACTGTGACCTAACGCTGCAATTGTTTTTGTTTCTGCCTTTCCACAGCCGCTGTTTGAACATGTTCTGGTCTGTTCTCCGGCTGTTTCACAGGTCTCTGTTTTTGTTTCTTCCCATGCGCCATAGCTGTGACCTAATGCTGCTATTGTTCTGGTTTCTGTACTCTGACATCCATTGTTTGAACAGGTTCTAACTTCTTCTCCGGCTGTTTCACAGGTTTCTGCTTTTGTTTCTTCCCATGCGCCATAGCTGTGGCCTAACGCTGCAATTGTTCTTGTTTCCGTTTCATCACATCCATCACAAGTACGAATCTCACTACCTGCCGCATCACAAGTTGCAGTTTCTACTGTACTCCATTCTCCAAATGCATGAGTATGAGCCGGTGCTTCTTCTATTTCCTCTACTTCCTCTACTTCCTCTACAGACTCACCTGTAGCAGGGATAGTTTCCGTACGGATTATTTCATCACATATCGGACAATAGATATCTTTTAATCCGTCTTCTGTTTCCGTAGCTTCTTTAATAATTATCTCTTCTTCAGGATGTGTTTCGTATCCTGTATAATGCTTAAACTGATTTTCACCAATACAGATTTCTCTACCATTATCTAAAGCATTAATAACGAACTCAGCCATAGATCCTGAAAAATCATCATACGAAATATCACTGTCTCCAATAACAAATTCTGAAATATCCGTATTACTATGTACTGTCGCAGCCTGGCCTGCTTCAATCAAGCCTTCTTCACCTGCTTTTTCACCGTTTTCCTTGTACAAATCAACCTTTACAGCGCCTTCCAAAACATCAACTCTTGCATAATTTTCGCCGTTCTCATCTTTATAAATCGTCATTTTGAAAATAGTACCGCGCACAGACATTACTGAGTTTGGTGTTTCTACTTCAAAGGTTTCATCATCAGAAAGCTTACTGTCAATTCGGCATAAAACTGAACCTTCTTCCAAGATAATTCTTGTTTTTGTATTTGCTTTCGAACTGTCTCCACTGGCTTCTACTTTAAACTTTGTTCCTTCGTCAGCAAACATATATTTATCCGAATCCATAAGCAAAGTCATATTTGCACCATCTTTAACTTCAATGGTATTTCCGGCCTTTAAGTTCATGCCCTTGTAAGCTTTTGTTTCATTATTTTTTTCATCAACAATAATCGTTTGTCCTGATACTGCATCTACTTTAATGGAACGGTAATCTTCCGGTCCGGATAGTGCTACTGCTGCCACGATACCACCGGCTACTACAAGCACGCCTAAAGCACCGGCAATAATTTTCCCTTTAAGTGTTGCTAAAAAAGCTTTCATCCTAATTCCTCCAATTTATAAAAGCATTGTTTACTGTATATTTTTCTCAATAGCTGTAACACTGTAAACCATGATTTTGTTGCTCTTTCCTTTTAATTCCATTTCCCCTACTTCTTCGGCTTCGATTCTGTCCTCAAGTGCCTTGTATAATTTCTCACTAATCAAAATTTGACCCGGTTTTGCCCTGCTTTCCAATCTGGCAGCAGTATTAACCGTATCACCGATAGCCGTGTAGTCCATTCGGAAGCTACAACCTATATTACCTACAACCGCATCACCGCAGTTTACACCGATACCAAAACTGACCGTTCTTCCGAACTGCTCCATCAGCTTCTTCTCCAATTTTTCTGAACCGCTCTTAATATCCCAAGCTGTAGCAACTGCTTCGTACAAATAATCTTCCAAATCAAACGGCGCATTAAATACAGCCATAGTTGCATCACCGATAAATTTATCGAGCATACCGTTATGCTTAAAAATACTTTCCGTTGTCAGTGTCAGATATTCATTCAAAATCTGTACCACCTGCTCCGGCTGTAAATTCTCAGACATCGGTGTAAAACCACGGATATCTACGAACATAACCGCAACATCTCTTTTTTCACCACCAAGCTTGATTTCAAAATCATTACCTTTTGTGAGTTTATCAACAACCTGAGGTGCCATATATTGTTTAAACGTAGATAACATCTTTCTTCTACGTAATTTTTCAACCAAATATTTCTCTACAATCAGATAAACAATAATCAACGCAAAAACAATAACTACATAAAGCTGTGTTATCACTTTTCCGTTTAAAGCCAGTATTCTTCCCACTAAAATATGTATACCTGTAAAAATAACCATTTCCACAATAGAAACAACAAGCTTCTGTTTTCTTACAAGGAAAAATAACAAATATGTAACTACAAACATTATGCCGGCATGAACTCCTTTTGGAACCTCTACCGCTGTTTTTCCATCCATAAGCGCCTGCAAAAGATTAGCATTAATTTCTACCCCCTGCATACTTTGACCTCTGTCAATAGCAGCGCGATAAGCATCTTGCATTCCTGAAGCATAAGCACCCACTAAAACAATACTGTCTTTAAGCGACTTCTTTATATCTTCTTTTCTCTCACCATCTAATACATCATACAAAGAAACTGTCTCGTACTCACCCACTTCTCCGGAATAGAAGAAATAACACTGATTAATAACAGTTACATCCGGCTTAACAGCTTCCTCGCCAATAATCTCCATATAGTTTTCATACAAAGAATAAGCAAAACTTGTTCTGTATCCTTCTTCCGTTTCCGCAAAAAGCTGAGCTGTTCTTACAAAACCATCCGTAGACATAAGAACCGTGGCGAAACCACTGTCCGTTACCTCTCTTAAAGCATCAAACGGCAATTCCTCTGAATCAATATTCCAATCGTCATAATAAGGATTACCATTTTCATCAAACTTGGTTTCACCCCTATAAACAAGATTTGTCGCAAGCACAACATTTCCCGCATTTTTACAAGCCTCTACAAGTTTTGCATCTGATTCAGGGTCTACCTTGGAATCTCCAATAAACATAATATCGAAACCGATTAATGCAGGAGCTGTTTCTTCATCCGCAGACAATACCTCTACCAACTGTGCTGACTTTTCCCTGGACCAGTTTGAAAAATTACCGTACTGTATCAACGTTTCCTCATCAATAGCAACTATTATGATATTAGGATTTGGCCCTTGCAAATCCATATACGCCATATCGCATAAAAATGCATCCGCGTTGTAAAACGGCTTTGTAATTATTAATATCAGCATAATCAACGCCGGAATTAACGGTAACAAAAAATCCTTCAAATGCTTTTTCATATGAATACCCTCCCAAAAAGCTTAACGATAAATAATATATTTGCAAATCGGATTACCCATCGAAGAAAATTTCTCCTCGTACTCCGTCATAATGTTCCCTTTTACAAGCTCCTCGTCATTATGCAAATCGTACGTAATCACCCGGGCTTTCCAACCCGCCTCCGGCAACTCCTCTACTGCAAAATCAAACAAACCCCTATTGTCCGTTTTAAACTCCAAAAAACCGTCTTTTTTTAAAATCACATCATACTTTGCCAAAAATTGTCTGGACGGAAGACGTCTCTTCGCGTGTCTGTCCTTTGGCCACGGATCCGAAAAATTAAGATAAATCTTATCTACTTCGCCTTCCCCGAAAACCTCTGCAACTTCCTTAGCATCAATACAAATAAACTTAAGATTAGAAACCTCCTCACTTTCCATCTTCTGAATAGCACGAAGTAAAACCGATGAATACATCTCAACTCCCACATAATTTATATCCGGATTTTCCTTGGCCATAGTGTGCAAAAACTGACCTTTACCCATTCCGATTTCTATGTGAATCGGATTCTCATTTCCAAAACACTCTTTCCATTTATCCTTCATTTCCTTCGGATTTTGAACAACGAATTCACTCGTTTCGATTTTCTCCGCCGCGCCTTTTATATTTCTAAGTCTCATAACTATAGTCCTTTCCCAGTTTATCTCATTTTACAACTTTTACTATAAAAAATAAATCCTATTTTACATATAACACTTTGGTTTTTGCACAAAATAGTGTATTATATATACTGGATTTAGGAGAAAAATATGATTAACAAAAAAATAACCGAATTTTATTATAAAAAAGTAAATAAATTAGCCATACTTACGCTGGTATTTTGCCTGGCAATTACTCCGTCAATGAGCGCATTTGCAGCTCCCACCGCGGACGAACTTGCAAAGCAAAGACAAAATCTTCCGATACAGAGTAATTCCTATGAAAATTGGCCGGACGGACCGGTAGTAAGCGCCCAGTCAGCCATTGTTATGGATGTAGATTCCGGCGCAGTATTATATGCCAAAAACATAGACGAAAAATTGTACCCGGCAAGTACTACAAAAATCATGACCTGTCTTTTGGCAGTAGAAAATGCTCAGATGGATGAAAATGTAGAATTTTCCTATAATGCGGTTTTCGGCGTTCCAAGAGACGGCTCCAATATGGGTATTGACGTAGGCGAAATTCTTCCAATGGAAGACTGCCTCTACGGAATTTTAGTCGGCTCAGCTAACGAAGTAGCTGCCGCAGTAGGTGAACACATCGGTGGCGACACAGAGACCTTCCTTCAGATGATGAACGACCGCGCCGATGAACTTGGTTGTAAAAATACCAACTTTATGAATGCCAACGGCCTTCACGATGACAACCACTATACAACAGCCTACGATTTGGCATTGATTGCAAGAGCTTTTTTCTCAAACGATTACCTCGCAAGCATTGCAAATACACCACGTGTTCATTTTGAACCTACTGCTACCCAACCGGACGATTTTTACCTGAATAATAAAAATAAACTTGTTAGTGGCGAAATCAAATACGAATATTATTTAGGTGGTAAAACAGGTTACACAAGCGATGCCAGACAAACCCTCGTATCCTGCGCCGAAAAAGACGGAATGCGACTTGTTTGCGTAGTAATGAAAGAAGAAACACCGGACCAGTTCAACGACACCGTTACACTTTTCAACTACGGTTTCAGTAACTTCAAAAAAGTAAAAGTTTCTGAAGTAGAAACCAAATACACCATTGAAAATACAGGCTTTTACCAGTCCGGCCAGGACATCTTCGGCAGCTCAAAATCTATCCTCAGACTGGATGAAAACGGATACATTGTTATTCCCGCATCCGCTGAGTTTGCCGACGTAGAATCTACAATCGGTTACGACAACCTTGCAGATAGCCAGGTGGCTAACATAAATTACACCTACAACGACATCTTTGTGGGAAGCGTTTCCGTAAATTTATCACCAAACACGGAAAACTACGATTTTGATTCCGCAAGTACCATAGCAAACAACTCCGTTACCATCATTAACGTTAAAAACGTGATTTTGTGGATACTCGGAATTGCCGTAGCTTTATCCCTGATATTATTTATAGCAAGATACATTAACCAATATCACTTCGGTGGAAAAAAAGGCCGAATGGCTAAGAAACGTAGAAAACGTCACATTAAGCGCAGCGTTTCACCATATAGAAATTTCAATTTCGACGATATCGATTTAAGAAAATAAAATAAGCAGGAGAGTTTATGCGCAACTCTCCTGCCTTTTTAAACTTCTTCCCGAAGCTCCTTTTTACTAAGGCGCCTTTTTCTTCTAATTTCTTTTGCTTTTTCCTGTTTTGTAACAATCAAATCCACTTCCTCCGATGAAATACATTTCATTGTCCTCACAACATATACTTTTCCGTTTTCAGATTTACGAATCCGAATTTTACTCTTCATATAGCCGTGTTTATCACAACAGGACACACAATAATAGTGTTTTCCGTTTGGTGTAAACCACTTGATTACACGCTTATTGTTCTTCTTACAAATATAACATTTTGTACCCATGACAGACTTGTCCAACAAAACATCAGATTTGTCCTTAAACTCTCTGGAAATATATTTTGCATAATTGTCAAAGGTCATGTAGACCTCATCACTTTTCTTCTTCGGTAAATTAAAAACGTCATAAGAAAAATTATGTAATATCTCATTTTCCCTGCTACATTCTGCATCATTTATTTTTTCAAGAATTTTTCCCGTATAATAAGCATCGCTAAATGCTCTATGGAAAGGTATATCTTTTTCAATTTCCAAGAAGTCAATCGCATACTCAAGACTTCTTCTTTTTTTACCATCTTCATAAGCTAAACTAAAAAGTTTCTGTACGTCGAAAAACTTGAACGGCTTATCACAGAGCGGTTCCATATCGTAAAAACGCATATTCCGCTGTAATTCTACTAAATCAAGCGGACCCCAGGTGCAAAAGACGCTGTCTTCACCACACCACTCCAAGAAATCTTCCATTACAAGAGGAAAAGGCTTTCCACATTGTAACTCCTCCATCTGTATATGGATAAGCTTTCTTGTAATGTAATGCATTTCCTGATAAACTTCCGGTTTTACCAACTGGCTGAATTCACTTATGAATTTTATTTCATTATTCAGTTTTACTGCACCTATTTCGATAATTTCAAAAGGTAGCTCTTCTACCTCTGGTTCTAATCCGGTATTACTTTGATTCCATTCCAAGTCAAAAACTATGTAGTTCATTCTTCCACCATGTGTAATCTTCACTCTAAAATACTACAAATATATCATAAGGGTAATATAATTATAATACCATAAAGTCCGTTTACACACAAGAAAAGTATGAAACTCGCTATTAAACAGGAAGTGTGTAATCCTTTCTTTACATATTTTAACCACAAGATATGTAATAACTTTTCCACAACCTCTGCCGGAATTTCCTCAAAACAATAATCAGGATAAAAACCTCTATAATTATCCCTATTTACACTAAGTAAATTTTCTGTATAATATCCTATAAATTAATATAGTCTTTTTTGGCATGCCTTTCTTCTCTAACTCTATGCGCACAGTTGGAAGATAAATATAAATTTCTTTCATAAACAAAAAAGTCCCTCTTCACCTTTAATAAGTTTTGTTACCGGTATAAGCTGTCTGTATCTCATTATTAATTCTGAAAGTACCCATAACGCGATATGTTCCTCTTTCGATTGTATGATCAGCAATTAGAGTAACTGTTCCTGTATTTGTTGCTTCAAAAGATTTCATCTGCATCCAGTAAGTAGAACCTGTCAGTTTTTCAAGATTACACTTAATATAGCATTCCACACTTGAATCTTTACTAGAAAGATCTGCCACAATATGGGCATTACCATTATTGGTTGATAAAGACATACTATATTCAGAAATATAAGTATATCTTGGACTAACTGTACTGCCTTCTTCCGATGCATAACTGTTTACGGATGTTCCAAAAAATATAGTAAGACACAAACAAACTGCTACCAGTTTCTTAAAAAGATTCAGTCTCATCTTTAAAAATTGAAAAAATAAAAGCAAAAGCTTTTAACGCCTACATAATTAATAACGAAAAAAAGTTTCAATTTGTGACAAAAACCGAAACTTTTTTAAATTTTTTTATTTCTATTCTATTTTATTGATTATATAGGAATTATTTCCTGTCACTTTTTTGTAACTTCTCCCTTTAGTTACTCCATCATCCACAAGCAAGCCCTCTGTCACTAAAGCTCTCAACAATTCTTTCGTCCTTGTTTCTTTTACTCCGGTTACATCTAGCAGTTCACTTGCCTTATACCATACATTTGGTTGCATAAACGAAATAATCGCATCATATTGTGCTTGTGTTTTTTTTGTCAGCTTTTTTTCTGTCGCTTTTTTTCTGTCGCTTTTTTCTGTCGCTTTTTTTCTGTCACTTTTTTTTGACATATTTGCTTTCTTAATCTTATTCAAAGTTAATGTTACTTGATTTAGAATCACATCCTCATATAGGATTGGCTCAACCCATCCTTCATTTTTCCAAGTATTTAAAATTGTTGGAAAACCAGAACCCGCATTATCACCAAATCCCACCATACGAAGCATTGTTTGCATACGTGGATTCCGTGGCTTTGAATTACCACCTTTAAAAATTTCTTCTACCGGCAACTTTAAAATCCCAGGATTAGTAAATTTATATCCCTCTTCCAATTTTATAATTTTCAATGTTCCTGCATCCAGCAAATAGTCTGAATGAATGATAAGATTTACAAAAGCCTCCCTAATAGCCTTATGCACCGGTGTATCATCTACCCTTTGGTTATCTTCCAGTTTAAATGGTTTCTTCAAATCTGCAGTTAATTTTGGTGTAACCTTTGTGAAAAAATTAAATAAATTATTTTCCCATGTTCCATCATAGGTAACACGATCATTCCATCTAATTTCTTCCGTCTTTTCACTTTCGTCTCGATAATCCATAAATATATTGTCAAATTCGTCACGTATGGCAAGACCCTTGCCAAACATCATCAACCCCGCCATTGTAAGCCCTTCAACACCGGTTCTTCTGTCATTTCTATATCCACCAAGTGCTTCCAAAAATTCTTTATCACCTAAAGCATTCCATATATGCTCCGGATTTCGGACCTGAAATATCTGTCGATAATGCTTCAATGTTTCTGAATCAATATCTTCCATTGTGAACCCATCCAAAACAGTGCTATCATTTCCTTCTGGATTTTTATCACGAATCAACGCATCTACTTCATATTCTGACATATGATAATCGCCTTCATGATTTCTCTTAAATGTTCCTTTGTATGGATTCTCTCCTACATACACAGGACGCATATTATATGGTGCTCTCGGAACATGGATTACAATAATAGTAACGCCATCTTCTTCAACGATATATACATCCTCATCTTTTAAGATGTTCACATTTACTTTATTGCCATTAATTGTATTCCAAAAGTCCTCTAGTTGCTTTGTTGAATTACTTATTCCCTGAATAGTAAACCTTTCTTCCGGCTTTGTTTTCTTTTTATCCTCATTTACACCTAGAAATATATATCCACCTTTTGTATTGGCAAATCCTGAATATGATTCATATACAGACTTAGGAACAATATTCTCTGCTTTTTTGCACTCAACATCTACTTTTTCACCTTTATATATAATTTGTTTTAATTCCTGCATATTCATTGTTGCTCATCCACCTTACCTTCACAATAATTTTTTTATATTCTAATCAACCACACACATTCAAAACAAATACTTATAAATATAAATGACGAGGTCAGAATCTATCCGCCTCGCCTCAGCGCAGTCCGAAAACATACGCCTCAATCCCTATATATAATTTATATTACTTTAAATGCATATGCAAGACTTTATAAAATTAAAAATTCTTTATATTTATTCTATTTTTCTCATTTCTCTTATCATTTCATACATTTCTTCTACAGATATATTATCAACATTCATTACAAATACACAATTTCCTAATTCATAATATAGTCTTTTTACACCACTTTCATATATATGAATTTTTATATTATCACCAGCATATTCTTTTTCGATTACATCATTAAATTCTGCATCATCTCCAAATATTGTACCTGCATCTACTAATATCTGCTTCCAATATATATATTTCTCATTTTCATTCACATATTGTATTTTTACTATTTCTTCATCAACAACCCTGCTCACTTCCTCATACCCCTCCGGAACATATCCCGGTTCGTACAAGGTGTAATAGTACATATCCGTTTTTTCATCGTAGACATACATAGATGCGTCTTCCAGCGCAATCTCGATTTTCTTAAACAGGATGTCCAGGTTGGCTCTGGCGACCATAGTATTTCCAAATAAACATATGCCGACAATAAGAACTAAAGCTGCTGCTACTTTACCAACGACACACAACTCTTTCAATAATTGCTTGTTCTTATGTCTCCAAGTAAATGCTTTCATTTTTCGGTTAAAGCATTTCGAAAATGTATGCTCTTCTATTTCACTATTTTCCCACTCTTTAATTAACTCATCGGATACTTTCGGAAGGATTTCTTTTAGCAAATCATCTGTAACTTTTATCTGTCCCATCTTATTTCCCCATTCCTTCTAATTTATCTTCTAACATTTTCTTGCCACGTGAAATTCTTTGTCTAACTGCTTCTTCTGTTAAATTAAATAACTTCGCAATTTCTTTATTCTCTAACCCGTGAACGAACTTCAGCAACAAAATATCCCTGTACATTTCCTTCATACTTTTGATAACAGCTATAATTCTGTTCTCCGGATCAAGTTTTGAAATTAATTTTTCGTCAAAATCGTAGAAAACCGCCTCATCAAACTCATCTACAAAAAGCTCTACATCTCTTCTTTTGGAATTCTTTCTGTAGAAATCCAACGCTGTGTTAGTTGTCACCGTCATAATAAAGCCCTTTGCGTCATTTGAGTTAATATCATCGTTTACTTTATCAATATTGTTTGCAATCTTAATAAATGCTTCTTGTAAGATATCCTCCGAAAGATGTTTGTCATTAACAATTTTGTTAATGGAACTAAACATCATACCCTTATACTTCTCAAAAAGAGCTTCAAACTTATCCCGCTCTTCTTCAGTATCCAATAATGTTAAAAATATCATTTGTAAAAATCTCTTTCCTCATAATCATCTTCTTGTAAATTATATAAAAAGCCAAAAAATCTCAAGGATCAAGACTTTTTGGCTACTAATACACATGATGACTTAATAAATTATCCCCGCCCCCCTTTTATTTACAAGGTTATATTACATTGAAATTAAAATAATTGCAAGTATTTAAATTAATTTTTTAAACAACCTACCGGGACAACATAAACACCATCTTCTCTTTTATATGCATAGTCACCAACAGCTGTTAAAACCATCATAAAAGAAGGAGCCTTCATTTTATCTGTATTAATTTTACTTTTCAATACTTTTAATGTAGATGCACCATATTCTATAGCTTCTTCCCCACCTATTTTAATTTCAATAAGTCCATAACTACCATTTCTAAGATGAACAACTGCATCACACTCTAAGCCTGATTTATCCCGATAATGATAAACTAATCCTCCAATTGAATCTGAATATACTCGTAAATCTCGACCACACATAGTTTCAAATAGTAAGCCAAATGTTTCTAAATCATTTATCAAATCATTTGGTCCAAGTCCTAATGCTGCAACTGCTATAGATGAATCTATATAATATCTTGTATCAGAGGTGCGAATAGCTGTGTCTTCATCTAAAGTATCTACATCGTTTGCTAGCATATCTGATTTTAACATTGCATTCGAAATTTGCGCACCTTGATTTCTTGCGTAGGATCGCATTAAAGTTTTCACTTTTTCAGCATTTCTTTTAGTTTCATCAACTCTTGATATATCTTGATTTACGATTGCATCATAATAATCATACGCTTGTTCCAATGCTACATCATCTTCCATAAATGTTGAACGTGGCCATCCACCTCTACAAACTAAAAAAGCAATCCTCTGTAAATCTAATACATTATTTCCTTCGATTTTTTCAGGTTTATTAAATAATTCTGCCAAACTCACATTTCCATTTGACTCTCCTGATTCAAAAAGACTCATAGGTCTCATAAGTACCCACGCAAATCTCCCAGTACCTGTATGCTTTATTGCTTCAGTGTTAACCGGAACTGCTGAACCGGTCAAAATAAATTGTCCTTCCTCATTTCTATGGTCAACCTCATAACGCACAGCATCCCATAACTTTGGTGCTATTTGCCATTCATCTATTAATCGTGGTACTTCGCCATTTAATAAAATTGAAGGACTAATATCTGCTAACATTTTATTTTGTTTTACACTATCAGGTTTTGACATATATAAGACACTTTTTGCTAATTCCTCAGATGTTGTTGTTTTTCCACACCATTTTGGACCTTCAACCAACACTGCACCTTTTCCTTTTAACTTTTTCTTTATTAAATCATCCGCAATACTTTTCGGTTATTTGGTAATTTACAATATAAAAGCAGGCAGCTAAACCAAACTGCCTGCTAAAAAATGCTCCCTGCGAGAATCGAACTCACAACTAACCCTTAGGAGGGGTTTGTTATATCCATTTAACTAAGGAAGCTTTTAAGTATATTTAATTATGACCGTAATTGATATACCCTTGTACCCAGATGGAACCTTTAAATCGTCTTCCAACCTCCGGTTCACCAAGCAAATCCTGCTTATTGATACAAAGATCAAAAACCATGTCATTACAAATAACTGTCATTTTGTAAATTTCTTCGTCTGTAAGTCTGTTTTTCACCAACTCACATTCCAAAATCTCAGCCAAAATCGCAAAGTGATCACATTCCACTCCATAAGGCATAAAGAATGTATCTACCAATGAATAAATATCTTCTTTCAATATCTTCCTTGAAATATTAGCATAAATATCCATATCCTTAAGGGCAAGAGCTTCCATCGCCTGTGCATCACCGTTTTTAGCTGCGTTAATCAATGTATTTCTTTTCAGCGTATCTCTTACAATATTGGCTGTCACCATCTCATTTTTGTAAATCGGCATTAAAATCGTACCGTTTAAGGATAACGCCGACATACTAAGACTTGCATTTTTCAAAGGATTCTTTGTGGTACCTTTTAATTTGATGTAAGGTATCATATTTTGCACATAGAAAATAAGTGAAACACCAACTCTGGTTTCATCACAGATTCCCACATATGATTCCTGACACCCGTGTCGTTCTACACAAATTTCTTCATTGCTGGTCACATTTGTAGGTCTTAGATAAGGAAAATAGTATTCATATGAAAACTTATCTTCCTCATCAAATTCACCACAAACTGCAATTCCAATATTTTCAGCAAAATCCTTGCTAAACTCTGCAACTATAATATCATCTTCATTTGTCGTATATTCTCTACGGTCTGAATCAACTACAATACCATTAATCAGCTTACGCAATTTTCTTCTATCCTGCATATTGCTAAATCCAATAGCGCGCATATATTTGTGCAAAGATTTCACCCCCTTTATGTGAACAATAAATCAAATTAACGGATTTCTGTTTTACCGCCCATATATGGTCTTAAAACTTCCGGAATACGGATAGAACCATCTGCCTGTAAATTGTTTTCAAGGAAAGCAATCAACATTCTTGGCGGAGCAACTACTGTATTATTAAGTGTATGTGCAAAATACTTGCCACTTTCACCATTTACACGAATTTTTAATCTTCTTGCCTGGGCATCGCCAAGGTTAGAACAGCTACCAACTTCGAAGTATTTCTTCTGTCTTGGTGACCAAGCTTCCACGTCATATGATTTAACCTTTAAATCAGCTAAATCGCCTGAACAACATTCAATAGTTCTTACCGGAATATCCATAGAACGGAATAAATCTACTGTGTTCTGCCATAATTTTTCAAACCACATTGGTGATTCTTCCGGCTTACAAACAACAATCATTTCCTGTTTTTCAAACTGATGAATACGGTAAACGCCTCTTTCTTCAAGACCATGAGCACCTTTTTCTTTTCTGAAACATGGTGAATAGCTTGTAAGTGTCTGAGGTAATTTTTCTTCCGGAACAATTGTATCGATAAATTTACCAATCATTGAGTGTTCAGATGTACCGATTAAGTAAAGGTCTT
>CAZMND010000028.1:0-23122 GCA_964567585.1 uncultured Lachnospiraceae bacterium | reverse complement strand
ATATTTTTTGCAATAGATGTGCAGTATTTACCATACTTCTTTGCAGTTGCAGATAATGCACTCTGATCTCTATTAAAATACAACTGGATAATGTCCTTATCGTTCACTCTCAAATCTCCTTTTCTTTTATCCCGTTCACTTATATAGACAACTTCTAAATCAAAATCTTACACTTTTTAATAAAATTATTTTTCTATAAATTATAGCACATCTATTATAGCTAAGAAAACCGACTGGATTTCTCCAGCCGGCTACAGTCTTTTCTATCTATACACTTCGTAAAATTCAAATTTTGTTTTCCCTTATTATAACACATAAATATCCTATAAAAACACTTGGAAAGAATTTATTGTTCCCTCAACCTCTCGCGCCCCAAGCGACGAAGAAGCGACGGAACTCAAAACCAAACCTTGTCAGTCCATCCTGCCAAATGCTCTAAACTCAAATTTCCCCATTTCTTTAATCCACAACAAACTCAAGACTTTCATCAACCTTTTCTCCAAGCCCGAGATATGCTCCGCACATCTCGCTGATGAGCAGTTGTCGCCATCACAAAAAAGAGCCTTGATGACTCAACATCAAGACTCTCTCAAAATATGCGGGTGACAGGAATCGAACCTGCACGGTCTCCCACCAGAACCTAAATCTGGCGCGTCTGCCAGTTCCGCCACACCCGCTTACGTTAACCGCAAGGTATATATTATCATTTTGCGGCCACGAAATCAAGATGCGTTTTTATGTTTTTTATTTGCTTTTGTTCTTACGTTTATAAAAACTAATCCCTATCAGAACGCTGCCTAGGATAATCACCGGCACCGATGAAAGTAACATTGACACCGGACTTTCCAATGCCCATGCCGGCACACCTTCCTCAGTCTGCATCATTTTTAAAAGACTGGCACCTGCGATGGTATTATGTATGGAGTGCATAAATCCTGCCACCCACACAGATTTTGTCTTCTTGGTAAAGAAATACAAAACACTACCAATCGTAACACAGTAAATCGTAAACGCTAAAAAACCGCTCCAAGGCTCTCCCCAGTACCCTTTTCCAAAGTTATGTCCTATATAGAGCATCGGGAAATGCCACACAGCCCAGATAACACCGCCTACTAGCAGCGCTTTTCCTTCGCCCATCAATTCTTCAAGTTTCGGATAAAGGTACGCTCTCCAGCCAATTTCTTCTCCCAGGCCGCCAACCGAAAGCCAAATGGCACTTAGCATAAAATAAAAGGTTACAACCCATATAAACTCCCGACTTATGCCAAAAATGGTAATTGCCTCATCTAAAAGTGCCAAATTATATGCCTTTGGAAAGAAGACATAATATAACAAATATCCCAGTTCCACATAGATAACCGGTGTAAAAATTCCAAGTAAAAACCACCATTTTTTCTTACCCTTTAAAGAAATTCCTAAATTCAGCGATTTTTCACCTGCCACCAATATATCCTCTTTTGTCAGTTTTATTGTGGCAAAAACCGCTATCGCAGGACACAACATCGCAAAAGAAAGTATAATCTGCGTCATATCGCTTTCATAGGTATTTCCACACAAACTGCTAATGAGTAGCGCCGCCCACGGCAGAAGGAAACTGATAAGTACATAAATCAAAATCCTTTTTATCGTCATTTTTTTAGTCATCACCGAGTTCCCTCCTTTCAAATAAAAAGCAAGAAATCCGATACGATATATAATACACTATGAGGCCCATAACCGGCGTAAATACATGTAAAGCATTCAGCACATCCTGATGACTTTCTATCCATGTAACAAAAACAGCCATTGAAAATTTATCAAACACAGCCAAATCACCAAATAACAGATAGACTATGAAAACGAAAAAAACTCCTTCTAAAAGAACCTGTTTTAAAAAAGTACCCTTTTTATATCCAATCCCGATAAAAAACGGAAGTTCCACTGCACTTATTCCCATCATCAAAGTTGTAATAATAGGAAGCATCCCCATAATGATGGACACAATATTCATACACACTGTTGTCTGACAATTGATTACCATAATGTTGCAAAACAGAGCCAAAAAGCTTTGTACCACATAAAATACCACTAACATAAACACATATTTTGCGGCCACATACATTTTTTTATTTACAGGAAGACTGATACAGTACTGCTTTTGCTTCTTTGCTTCATCCACATAGATAAGATCCGTTTCAATTTTATTAGCCACAAGTCCATACAAACTTCCTACAAGAATTATCATGAACATTACAAGTAAATATTCTATGGCATCATCCTGAATCAAAATGCGCACCACAAACTCAAGTAACAACACTGCCACCAGACAAATCACATAGATTTTACCGCGGATTGCCACAAAATCTTTATATAACAAACCTGCCATTACCTAAGCCCCCTTTTCTTTTGCATAAACACACTGCCTATGTACGACAGCCCCATAACTAAAAGGGCAAAAAGCAATATCCAAACGCATTTATTTGTCATCAAATCATTTAACTTATCCATTATACTTTTCAAAAATGCAGTAAATTGTTCATCTGACATTTGGTCAACTTTCTTTACAAAAAAACCTTCACCTAAAACCAACAATACAACCAGCGGTACACACTGGATCAAATCGGCTTTTTTTCCATCCACTGTGTACAAAACAAACATAACAAAGGCTTCGTAAACAATCATTAATGCCAAAAATGTCACGCTGAACCCTAAAAGCTGTCTGAATTTGAAAACATCGGTAGCCAAGGCAATGCATATGGAAGCTGTCAAATTTCCGAGAAATCCCAAAAACAGAAACGCAAGACCCGACATGTATCTTCCGAAAACCGCTGTTTCTTCTTTTACCGGCAACGTATACAAACATTTCTTGAAATTTGCTTTTGTATCCTCTTTAAAGCATTCCTGTATCATAGCCGACGAAGCAATCGGCACAATAAGGATACACCAAATGGCTGTCTGGAACATTCCAAAGAATTCTTCTTCCGACATAGATGCTATCATCTGGGCCACATTTCCATACTTCATACTCAAAATAAAAAGTACGGCAAGTATAATTACAATAAATGTCCATACCGCAAATAACTTGATATGTTTTCTAAGACAACATAAATCTTTATAAATCAGTCCTACCATGGCTTTTCTCCATTTCCCTATTTACATAGAAAATCATAATATCTTCGAGGGCGATATTTTCCATCACCATTTTTTCGTACTTTTTACTGCATTTTGCTTTATCAGAAACCAGCACCTCTGCTCCAAATCCGGACTTTCTGACAGAAACAATATCTTCTTTATCGATGCTTTCCACTTCTTCTTTCTTACACTTAATTAGGCTATGTGTTTCCAGAATCTCGTCTTTATTTCCCGCAAGAACAATCTTTCCGTGGTCAATAAACACTACCATATCGGCGATACGTTCCAAGTCCCCCGTAATGTGGGATGAAAGCAGAATCGTGTGATTTTCATCCATAACAAATTCCTGGAAAATCTGAAGCATTTCGTTACGTACAATTGGATCCAGTCCACTGGTAGGTTCGTCCATAATCAGGAGCTGTGCATTGTGGGATAGTGCCACTGCAATCTGCAATTTCATTCTCATACCTCTGGAGAATGCACCACAACGTTTCTTTCTCGGTAATGAAAAGCGTTTCAAATAATCAAAAAATACATCCTGCTGCCAATTCTTATACACATGTTTCATCATGGTATTAATTTCATTCGGAGTCATAAATTCATGAAAGCCCATTTCGTCGTACACAACACCTATCTCTTCTTTTAATGCAACTCCGTTTTCTTCCATACTCTGTCCCATCACTTCGATGGTTCCGCCGTCTTTTTTGATAATATCCAAAATCAATGAAATGGTAGTTGTTTTTCCGGCACCATTTTGTCCGATGAAACCACAAATACAGCCCCTTGGCACAGAAAAACTCACATTGTCCAATATAAAGTCCGGATATTTTTTTGTCACATTGCTTAAATTCAATACATTACTCATCTTTACTCTCCTCATATATTAGTTTTAATCTTTGCTCCAATTCCTCATAAGACAATTTGGCCAGCTTGGCTTTTCCAACAGCCGCATCAAACAAGTCCTCTATTTCATAAAGAACGCCTTCCCGTACCACTTCGTGATTAATTCCTTTCACAAAGCTGCCTTTTCCGGTGTAGGACTCAATGTAACCTTCACGCTCTAATTCCTCATAGGCACGCTTTGTTGTAATAATACTGATACGCAGTTCCTTCGCCAAAAGACGCATTGACGGAAGGGCATCTCCCTCCTTCAGTTCACCTTTTAATATCATTTCTTTAATTTGTTCTTTTATTTGGTCATAAATCGGTTTCTCCGAATTGTTTGTTATAATGATATCCATTTAATACCTCTTTTTAAAAATATTGTATATATCCAATATACACAATTTTTGTGTATAGTCAATACCATTTCCCGTAAAATACTTCAATTAGCATCTAAATCTCATAAAAATAGTATTTTTATCCGTATTCTATTTCGTATTTTCAAGTTTTTTACAGCTAAAAAGACTTAAACCTCTTATTTTATATGCCTCTTTTCATCTCTAATTTTCACTTTTGCTATTTTTTAGCATCTAAAAACAGCTAAAAAAATTATTTTATATGCCGAACAATTATTTTTTTTATTTAAGCGGCATATATAATCAAAAAAACTTCGATTTTATATGCTTTTTAACAAAAAAAGTTGCCGCTGTCCATTCCGACAACAACAACTTTTCTCTTAATTACCATTCATCATTCCTTATGCTATATTCTATCAAAGAATCCACATCTACAATATATTCTAGGTAATCGTCTGCTTTGACCCACACATCTATCGTGCTTCCTTCATCGCATACCTTATACGGATCATTCCATATATTTTCACTTTTAAACTCAAATCTGGCTCCCGAAAACTCATCCACATAAGAACACCAAATAATATACGGGTGTTCCTCATTTACAGCAATACGTTCATTGATTGTAATCCTATCAATTGTGGCCTGAAGTCGTTTTCCTGTATTTTTTAGCATTTCAATTTTCTTCTTATTTTTCCAATCTTTAAGAACCGAAATGCCACCGGCCAATACCGCTATAAGTCCCAGTACCATAAACACTATACCCATAAAAAGAAGCGTTTCTGAATCCATAACCTCCGTCGGATCATCTTTATTCACAAGTATAGGAATCGATTTTCCTTCCCTCATGCCGGAACTATAAGTATCTAATGTAGTGTAAAAGGTAAGTCCTTCATATTCATATTGGACCTCCACCTCATATGATGTATCTCCTTCACTGTCTTCGTATGGACGCATTTCCGTTATAAGCGCCATAACCTCATCAGCGTTTGCTTTAAAAGTTATAGTATTTATAAACATAATGCCACCTATGATTATAAATACACTTCCCACTACGGCAAATATTATATTCGTCATGGCTACTGACTTATTCTTTTGCATAAATATTCCTCCTTCAGCCCCTTTCATACAGTTTATCATTTTTTAATACATTCTTTCAACAATCATAATTTCTTTTTATAATTTTTTCTGGTATTCTAAAAAAAGAGAAGGCTTTTATTTTTACTTACGGAGGAAATCAGATGAAAAAACAAGAAGAGGCAATCTTTGAGAATAAAATTATCTCACTTTTTGACGATGAGGCAAAACTATCTAAAGACAATGCCCCGACATTTAATAAATTAATGTCTTATTACAAATGTGCATTAATGGAAATAGAAACAAAATTCAATGTTTTGAATGAAGAATACTCACTGGAATTTGATCGCAACCCTATCAGTAGCATTAAAACCCGTTTAAAATCGCCAATCAGCATCAAAGAGAAGCTGGAGCGCAAAGAATATCCGGTGACTACAGAATCCATTGAAAAGCATTTAAACGATGTGGCAGGAATTAGGGTTATCTGCGCTTTCCCGGAGGATGTTTATGCTCTTGCAAACGCCCTCTTACGCCAGGATGATATTAAACTGGTTAAGAAAAAAGACTACATCAAAAAGCCAAAAGCCAACGGTTATCGAAGCCTGCATTTAATCGTGTCCGTACCCATTTTCTTGTCCTGTGAAAAACGTATTATGAAGGTGGAAATCCAACTACGTACCATTGCTATGGATTGTTGGGCAAGCTTAGAGCACCAGCTTCGTTACAAAAAAGATACCGAATTCACAGAAGATATGATGAAAGAGTTGTATGAGTGTGCCCAGGTCAGTGCCGACCTTGATATGCGTATGGATACGCTCCGAAAAAAATGCGATAAATAAAATTCATATACAAGCACAACAATAGCCGTCATTGTGAGAATTGTACCATTCCCACAACGACGGCTATTCCTGTTTACGGCAACGGATGTCCTGCTGCCATATATAATTTATACCATTCTTCCCTCGTCAGTTCTATTTCGCTTCCAGCCACAATCTGTTTTAATCTGTCAATATTGGTAGTGCCTGCAATCACCTGCATTTTGGCTGGATGTCTTAATATCCAAGCTGTAGCAATCGCCATATCGCTTGTCTGATACTTTTCCGCCAACATACGGATTTCCTGATTTAGCTGCCAATAGTCATCACTTTCCAAAAAGCAGCCCTTCCACTCCGGCATCTGAAACGGTGACCACGCCTGAATCGTGATGTCGTTTAATCTGCAATAATCCAGCACACTGCCGTCCCTGTCCACTGCGCCATAAGAATTCATATTTACTTCCAGCCCATTTGCCACCATATTGGAAACAGGTATGCTAAACTGCATCTGATTAAATAAGAGTGGTTGTTTCACATACTTTTTCAAAAGTTCAATCTGCATCGGCTTATGGTTAGACACACCAAAAGCACGCACCTTTCCGCTCGCTTCCAATATATCAAACGCCTCAGCCACTTCCCAAGGCTCCACCAACGCATCCGGTCTGTGAAGTAACAAAATATCCAGATAGTCAGTCTGCAATCTTTTCAAAATGTCATCCACAGACTGCAAAATATATTCTTTTGATAAATCATAGCAAATACCCGGTCTGATACCACATTTTGATTGCAAAATCATGTCTTCTCTTTTTAAAGACGTATCTCCCTGCATTGCCACGCCGAAAATCTCTTCGCTTTTTCCATCCCCATATATATCTGCATGATCAAAAAAGTTAACGCCCAGTTCCATCGCAGAATGGATATAGCGGTTCATTCCCTCTTTGTCAAATCCCGAAAATCGCATACACCCGGAAATAACGGATGGATACTTATCATATATTTTTGTTACCATTTTAATTCATCTCCTGCCTTCTATTTTTAATCAAGCCGAACATTATGCATACAATTACTATGATTAAACACATAATCTGATTAAAAGATAATATCTGCCCCATATGACTGTATCTTAAATAATCTAATAAAAATTTTGCCAGTGCACTTAAAAACAATGTGATAAGTACTCTATTTTCTTTCAGTTTTTTGATATGAAGCAATAAATAAATTCCCACAAATACTATCGTTTCCACTATCTGTACCGGAAATACTCCTGTTGTCAGTGCGCAGGCACTGCCAGTCTCATATCTCACACTCAAAATGCCTGTATAAGACACCCCGTGACAACAACCTGCCAGAAAACATCCTATTTTTGATATCGCATATATCAGCGGCAAACTTATTACATAACTCTCCGGTATTTTTTTATCTTTATCACATATAAAATAGAATATGTACGTCCCCGCCAAAAAGCCTATCAGTCCACCTAAACTGGAAAAACCGGTTCGTATGATATCCCAATCCTTCTCTGCTATCATTGTGTATACCTTGCCAAAAAACAGTGCCATAAACATATTCAATAATGCCACACAAAATAGGATATCTTTTCTCATTCCTGCTTTCGATAATTTTATACTTGGTATCAGTAGCCCAATCACTAATGATGCAATTAAAAGTATTGAGTACAAATGAAATTGTGCATTTATATTTGGTATTAACATAACATCAATCTCTCTACTACTATCATACCTAATTTCTGGCATTCATTCGTACAGGCCGCGCAAGCAATTCCGCAAGCTATAATAAATGCCACCATAGCGATAATATACAGTGCAAACAACACTATGTACACCCACATAAGCACTTTACCGAATGTATTTTTCGGATATTTTACCCGCACATATATCATAATCACTAAAGCAGCTATGCCCATTGCCAAAGAGGCGCACGAACCAATTGCAAAAATCATTTCTGAAACAACAGTTGTTGCTTCACCTATTTGTTCTATATCACTAACACTGCTAATACTACTGAATATCGAAGTCGCCATACCGGATACAAGTGCGATAACTATATCTACCACAAATCTCCCTGCAAAACATCCCAATGAAATCCACGACCAAAAATTTCCTTTTTTCTTATCTTCCGGTGTTTCTATAATATTTTTATTGCCCATTTCTTTTTCTCCTGTGTTGGTATTGTTATATATCGGCACTTCTATTAGTGTTTCCATCTCTTGCCGCACGATTTCCATACATTGTTCGCAATACTCCTCGTTCATCAAATTATCGTAATTTCGCTCCAGATAATCCATGTATGCAAGCAGTTTCTGTAATGGCGTAGTATTTCTTACATCTATTTTTTCAATCCTCAATGCAAAAAAATGAAGATAATAACCTTTTCTACTTGGAAACTTAAGTAAAATATCCTGATGATTTTCGTAGCGTTCATAAAAGACATCAATCTTCATCTGTCCGTTATCAAAGGTTACACCATATTGGCCGGTACTCACTTTATACCCTTTCTGTACCAAAAACATACCTCTATTTTTTATTTGCATTTTATCCATTTGAGACATTAACATATTATTGTCCTCCCAGATTTCCTAGAACCACTCAAGTTTATTAAAGCCAACCGCTTCATACAAATCATTTTCATTGTATATGACAAATACATATGCATCATCAAATATACTTGTGAATTCTGCAAATTTACTATTCGGCTCAATTTCATAGACCTCTGACCTGCGCCCATAATATTCAATATCACTTGCATATTTATCACCAGTGGCATTTTTCCTTGCACGTCCCTTTAGATAATGCATATATACCATCTCATCTGTATCATTATCAATTGTAACGATATTGACGAATCTGTGGTATCTGACTACGATATCATTGTCATCGTACAACTTATTACCAATGATACAGTCATATATTACTAATTTAACGCCAGTAACAACCAGCAAAATCATACAAGCCGCTACGAATAAATAGCCTAATATATCTTTCAGTTTTTTATTTTCCATCACTTAATTACATCTCATATATTACAAACTGCTCATTTTCATATATACATAATTTATTTGCACTCTCTAGTTTTTTACGAATAACCCCTTCCGGATGACACATTATATATTTTGCTACAACTTCTTCCAAATCCTCATACATACCATAATTATCTACACTAATTCCCATTCCTGCTGGTATTGCATATAAATTTCCATAATAGGTTGTAACAACCTGATTTTCATCATATACAGAAAAATCTTGAGTTGGCATTGCCACCACATTATCATAAGAGAGTTCATCTGTTACAGAAATCACATTTTGCAAATCTAATGCCAGTTCTTCCATATATTCTGCGTATTCCTTGGTGGTATATGGCACTTCGTCCGGTTTACCAATCAATAAGATGGACGCCAAACAAATTCCCGCAAATCCGAAACTCCATTTATAATTCATCTCAATGCAAAGAAGCAAGATACACCCCACATTCAATGCAAGAACATGTCTTGTCCCTACACCCACATCATACAATAAAATAATACTTAAAATAACTAAACTAAATCCAATTAAAACGCTCACAAACATCTTTGACAACTTCTTATGACGTATTTTCATATAAATGATACTGACTACTATACCTATCATTCCGCCAAAAAAAATCAAATAGTACCAGCCCACTTTATCTTCATATCTAAGAGAATACCAAATAAGTTTCAAAATATCTTTAATACCTGTAACCAGTTTTTGAACCATTCCTTCGCCCAATGAAGAATCAATAGCTAACATATCTTTATAATATTTGGAACAAAAATATTTGTAATTTATAAAAAATACAATAATATTCAGTAGTGCGACAATCGAAATTAAAACACACCCCGTACGTTTCTTATAAGCCCACAAAGCTAACAATGGTATCAAAAATAATACTGTGTAATATGGTCGACATATTGAAATATAACTTATCAATAAAACTATAGTTATAATTGCCACGCAATCTTTTTTCCACCCAAAACTTCTACTCTCATTCTTTCTCACTTTATCAGACAATAAATAGCATCCTAGTGAAAGAATGACAATTAGAAAAGAAATAAATATTGATTCTACTACTGCAGATAGAACGTATCGGTTTAATTCATAATACAAAATCCATAAAATACCAAACGTCATCATTGTTCTTTTATTTGGTCGTACCAACCATATAAAAATACTCAATGCTATTGTACACATAAGAATATTTATATACATCATTGTACAATAATCAAATCCTATTAAACTACCTACTAACCAATACGGAAGCAGCGGAAAAATTCCCCATACTCCAAAAGGACCATATACAGCTCTGGACTGATTATATCCAAAATACCCTCTTGGCAATCCGTACTCTACCATACCCTCAATTTGCTTATAGTATGTTATCTCATCACTCCAGCCACCCAGATAGATTGCAATATCATTTATCGTTTTTCCATCTTTCATACAAAATAACATCGCCGATATATAAGGAACCGATACCAGCAAAGCCGCTACAAAAAAGTAACTGACTTTTTTATTAAAAAGTATATCCCTGCTTAACTTCATTGCTCTAACCCTCTATTTCTGAAAAATTAAATACTCTTTACCAACTGCATCTTGTATCCAATCACAATCGCCTTGGAATCCACTCCATGACCGATTTCTTTCGTAACCGCAATCGGCATATCGTCTGCCACATACTCCCGCAACAATGTAGCAATATCCTGTTTACACCCCTTCTCTTCCATTTCTGTGAAAGTTCCGAGTAAAATACCTGCCACTTTATCAAACGCACCCAGTTGCGAAAGCTGCGCCAAATAAGTCTCCATTTTTGCTACCGTTCCGCTAAAACTTTCGAGAAATAAAATTTTACCTGTCAAATCCGGCATATATTCCGTTCCCGCCAGTTTCAAAAAACAGCGGATATTACCACCGACAACAATTCCCTGCATTTTATTTCCCTGTACAAATTCATATTCGAAGTCAAACAGTTCATCACCTTCTTCAAATACCGCCTTGGAAAAATTGGCAATCTGTCTTTCCTTGTCCGCATAAATCAAATTACGGATTTGATATAGTACAGATGTTTTTCCGGTCTTTTCATATGTCGCATTGACTATTGTAGTCAAATCACTGTAGCCCCAAAACAACTTCTCACTCTTACCTATCAGTTCGTAGTCAAGATAAGGCAAAATTCCATTGGCAATATCACCACCTGAAATATCAAAAATTGCCTTTATCTCATCGTCCTTGTAAAAATCCATAAGTGCCCGGGCTCTTTCCTTTGCCGTGCCTGAAAAAACATCTTCTTTTTCATAAATATAATCACTAAGCACAGGTACAAGACCTATCTCTTCCAAGGTACTACAAAGCAGCTCTATTTTCTCCCGATATGAGGTTTTCTGTCCGTTGGAACAACAAACGATTCCTACTTCACTGCCTTTTTTCATCTTTATACCTCGTATCACATCTTATTTTTTCGCAATGAGCTTCAAAATCAACCATCGGATAAAACTGCTGATTGTCAATCCGACTGTGGAAATCACCAAATACCATACGGAATGCACCAACGCTGTTTCGTTATAATAAATATATACCGATGGGATAAACAACACTGCTATTAGGACCGGATAAACGTATTTCAATTTTGTTCCGGAAACCGCTCCCAAAACAATGGACAAAACAAACGTGGCGAGAATGATAAGCACCACCATCCCTATCGCGTCCGTCGGACCTGCAAACAACGGCGATATGTAAAACATGAATAATTGTAAAATTAAAATCAGTATTTCTTTCCAATATTTTTTCATTTCAATTCCTCTTCATCAATGTATAATCTATATTTTTCTTCATCAAATTCAATACCCAGTTTTTGGAGCAACATGGGCGTATACTCTTTGCTTCCAATGTTATATTCAAAAGACCAGATACACCACGCATAATCAATCCACGGATCACCGATTCCGCAGCTTTCCGTATCAATGATACCACTCACTTCACTGCCAGTCGCAAGCACATTCGGAAGACACATATCTCCATGTACAAATACATTGCCTTTCGATTCCTCATTGAAAATTTCGCAATCCGTTGTGTCAACACTATGTACCATTTTAATTGCTTTTGCTAAAATCTCGGCAGTTAGAGTAGGGTTATTAAGATACTTTTTCTCCAATAAACTCTCTCCCTGAACCATTGTTTTCAGATAATATGCCTGTTCCTTTTCCACCACAAAAGCAACACTTTCTGAAACCGGAAGTTTATCTTTCAAATAATCATTTATATTCTTTTCACGTTCCAATCTTGATATGTTCCCAGAGATCTTTAATATTAACTATGTTACAACAGAAAAACACAAAAATAACCGCAAAGTCTGCACACTCAGCGGTTATAACTATTGTTCACGCTCACCGTCTAAAGGTAGCACTTTCTTTAATGATTTTATTCGCTACGTTACTCATTACACTGCTTGTCTACATCGATAGGAAAAACAAGCGAAAATAAATAAACTCACCTATGTACTTAGCCCGTTGTAGGTGAGTTTATTACCAACTATAAGGCTAACCACCTTGTGTTGCGGTTGCTTTTTGTATTTTGATTATACCATACCAACAATATTTATACAATAGAAGTGTATCCCCTCAAATTCCCCTTTTCAATATTCTCCTGAATAATCTTATCCGTCACTTCGAACAACTTTTCAGCCCCCTGCTTGGTCTTACTCTGTCTTTTATATACCTGCTCTGCACTCACCTTATGCTCTCTCCAGTCACTGCCGCCATTACTATTGTTTAACATAAGCGGCTGGAGGTTGTCCATAGCATGGGCAAACTTAGACTCCGGCGTTTCATACGCCTCAAACTCATCAAACAACGCAATCATTTCTTCTTTTTGCTCTATCGGTAAGATTGAAAAAATACGTTCTTTCGCCGCATCTTCTCTTTCCTTCTGGCTTTTCAAATTTTCTTCGTCGTAAGCATAAGTATCTCCTGCGTCAATTTCCACAATATCATGAATCAGACACATTAGCATCACTTTCGCAATATCCACTTCCTCATTTGCATATTCCCTAAGCAAGTACGCCATAATTGCCATATGCCAGGAATGCTCCGCGTCATTTTCATTTCTGCCATGACCTGATAAATGGGTCTGTCTGAAAATATTTTTCGCCTTATCTATTTCCAATGAAAATTCTAATTGTTTTCTGATTCGCTCGTCCATGATATGCCTCCTGTTCTTCTTGTTTCTACCCAGTTACACTTTTTCTTACTTTATGGTCAGAAAAAGTTCTTCTTGTTTTTCATTCATTCTTCCCTATTTGTCTCTTTTTACCCTTATGGGTAGACAGATTTCTCCTATTTTCTCGCCTTTTTCTGTTTTTTATCTGCCCATAAGACCTTTTCTTTCCTCTATAGGTAGATTCACTTTAATTTTTTCATTTTATTTTCTACCCATAACAAACAAATTACACGCTCTGGGTAGAACACTCGACTATTTATATGTATGCGTCGGAAAAAAGTCCTCAAACTTTGGATTTACGCTCCACCCAACTCCCCTTTATGATATAATCAATTATAACACAAAACATATGAGGAGGCTCCTATGAATATTTTAGTTTTAAACGGTAGCCCTAAGGGCGAATACAGTATTACTTTGCAGACAGTCCGCTACCTTGAAAAATTGAATCCGGAAGATACTTTTACCGTCCTCTATGTAGGACAAAGAATCAAAGCACTGGAAAAGGACTTTGCACCTGCTATTGCAGCAATTAAGGAAGCGGATGCCTTGTTATTTTCCTATCCGGTTTATACGTTTATTGCACCGTGTCAGTTACACCGTTTCATTGAACTTATGAAAGAACACAATGTGGACGTGAAAGGCAAAGTTGCAACCCAGATTACCACATCGAAACATTTCTATGATGTGACCGCACATCGATATATACAGGACAACTGCCAGGATATGGGCCTCAAAGTGGTTCGCGGTTTGTCAGCCGATATGGAAGATTTGCCACTACCTAAAGGCCAACAGGAAGCAAAAGCCTTCTGGACTCACTTCCGTTGGTGTGTGGAAAATGAATATTTTGAAGCCTGCTATAACAAAGAATATACAGTAAATCACAAACCTGTAACTGTTCCTACGCCTGCAAAAACCCCGGAACATGGTGATGTGGTTATCGTAACGGACTGTGCTCCTACTAACACGCAGCTTACCAATATGATTGCACGTTTCCGGGCGAAGCTGCCGGTAAAAAGCAGAATTGTAAACATTGCCGAATATCCGTTAAAAGGCGGATGTCTTGGTTGCTTCAACTGTGCTCCTGACGGGGTTTGTATTTACAACGATAAGTTTGACGTATTTTTGCGTGATGAAATCCAGACAGCCCAGGCTATCATCTATGCCTTTACAATCAAGGACCATTCTATGGGCTCACGCTTTAAAATGTATGATGACCGCCAATTCTGTAACGGCCATCGTACCGTAACCATGAATATGCCTATCGGGTATTTGATTAGCGGAAATCTTTCCGAAGAAGAAAACCTGCGTACTATCATTGAAGCACGCTCACAGGTAGGTGGAAACATTCCTGCCGGCGTTGCCACAGATGAATTCGATCCGGATAAAGAAATCGACAAACTGGTTTCATCCCTTACATATGCACTGGAAAACAAGTACATCCAGCCAAGCAATTTTTACGGTGTTGGCGGTATGAAAATTTTCCGCGACTTGATTTACCAGATGCGTGGTATGATGAGAGCCGACCACAAATTCTTCAAATCCCATGGTCAATACGACTTCCCGCAAAAGAAAAAGGGACAGACAATGCTTATGTACCTCGTAGGTGCAATGCTTGCCAACAAAAAAATTAAAGCAAAAATGGGCAACAAAATGAACGAAGGTATGATTGCACCTTATAAAAAAGTTATTGATAGTATAGAAACAAAATAATTTTGTTTTGGTTTACATAAAAAATTCCGTTCACTCTCCTAACGAGCAAACGGAATTTTTTTTATTATTTACCTAACTTTTCTTTCCTATATAAATTGTCAACCGTTGCATCAAAACCAGTTGGAAGATATCTTGCCTCAATATACTCCTCATAATCAATATCTAAATAATAATTGCAAAAAATCATCTCTACATAAATAATCGTATCTTCTTTATCTGAAAGCGCATACACAAATCCCTGATATGAGTCTGCATATATGGCCAGTAGCTCATATTCATCCCTAAAACCTGTTACACCATAATATCCTAAATACTCTGTGGAATCATATTCCTGCAAACGCTCTGTTTCCGCCTTAAAGTCTGCTTCATCATAATTCACAACTAAACAACTTAAATACTGTGCATCCCAAGGATTATAATAGACCATCTTATAGTCTTCTACTTCCATATCATCGGTAATTTTTTCCGGAAATATACTTTCATCCATTCCCCACTTATTATCATATTCATCCAGGGCATCCTCACCTATATAATCCTGATATTTTACAATGTCAGTATTGATTTCCACATTGGCACTTTCACTTATAAAATACAAACTTCCAATTAGCACTAAGCCCCCTATCAACCAAAAGACAGCCCCTGCTCCTAAAATAATACCAATTATAATCAATATCTTTTTCTTAATACTTTTTCTTTTCATCTAAACTCTCCCTGACAAATCGGAAAGTGTTTTATAAAACTCAGGCTTTACTTTCTTGATGTTGACAATTTTTCCCTCTTCATCCAAAAAGCAATGCTCAGATGTTGCCTCGTTGACTACCACATCACCCTTCTTCATTACATAGTGTAATTTCAGGCGGATGCCTTTAAATTCTTCCACACCGACTTCTATAGAAATCACATCGTCAAACATTGTATTGCATTTAAATTTGCTTTCCACGCTTGTAACCGGAGAAATAATTCCATTATCCTCCATAACCTTGTAGTTAAAGCCGATTTGGTCCAAAAAATCAATTCTGGCTTCTTCCATCCATCTGATATAGTTGGAATGATGGACAATTCCCATCTTATCTGTTTCATAATACTGTACTTTATGCTCGTAAGGCTTCATTTATCATTTCTCCTTGTCTTTTCACTTGCCGCATCTACGCCAAGTGTTCATCTATATATTCAAAATACGGTCTTTTATTCACCTTGTCCTGATTGTCTTTGTACCAGTCAAAAGCCTCTTTAAGCCCTTCTTTCAAATCCACAGTCGCATCTATCAATTCATCCTGTTGTGTCGTATCCAAATAATACTCATACTGCGAAAAACTAAAATAACTTCTCCAGTTAATATCGTTATGTACCTCTACAAACCCGGTTTCTTTTCCTGCTGCCGCATAACATAAGCTCACCCAGTCTCTGATTGTAACTGCATCTTTATTTCCCACATTGAAAATATGATTTTCCGGCTTTTTATCCAAAATTGCCTCAATCACCCTGCATAAATCCTTCACATGAAAAAAATGCAATTTCATCTGACCATCCTGAGGCAAATAAAACTTGCGTTCTGCCATCGCACAATCAAATACAAAGGCTTCCCTATATACATTGTTCATCGGTCCGTATAAATATGGCGGACGAATTATGTACGCATTTGACGCTCTTTTTACAAGTACCTCTTCCGCAGCAATTTTATCGGTTCCATAACTGCCCCAGAATTTATTTTCGCCCACAGAAGTTTCTTCTGTGAATGGTTGTTTTTCATATTCAGGATAAACCGCACTGGAACTAATAAGCACATAATCATCAAAACTATCCAGTGCATCTAAAAGTCCTTCAACCTCTTCTGCCGTGTAAGCATTGATATCCAAAACCGCATCAAAGTGATACCCTTTCAAAACATTGCCTACATGGTTTCTATCTGCTTCAATCAGTGTCACGCCTTCGCACTGCTTGTGACTGTTACGGTTTAAAACGTATACATCAAAACCTTTTTTCACAAAATATTCCGCCACATATTTACTGACAAACACGGTTCCGCCCGTTACGAGTATTTTTTTCATACTTAGAGTTCCTCCATATCATCCCTATTCTGTTTCATCATAAATATTGGTTTTTCCCCATCATCAGGCTCAAATTGATTTTCGGAAACTCTGATAAATGCAGAACCAATAGGTGCATTCAAATAAGGAATAATATCCGGATCGTAGTTGCATATCGTATTAAGTGCAAAAACATGATGTTTACTGACATCATTCGAATACGCATCATCTTCATCACCTTTGAAAAAACGCCATCCACTATCCGGATAATTAGGCAGTGCTTCGCCTCTACACATATATCCGACTTTCCAGCCTTCTTTTGTTATCATATCCGACGCAATGCATCCCTCATTTTCGTTCCAATCCAGTAAAGGTTTCACATCAATTTTAATATATTCATTTTCTTTATCTTTTTTCTTATTTAATTTATCGAATAAACCCATCAACGATCTCCTTCTGCTTCAACTGACCCAAATCACCTTTTCATCCACAATGGATATCTTTCCATTGTCTTTTTTTATACTATATTCGATACACCGACCGAAACGTGGCCCAAACACATACTGGATTTTGACTTTCTCGCTTTCAATTTCAAAATGAAATTTTGCCACATCATAATACATTCCGCTTTTATTTACCTCGATATCCATATTTGAGGTTTCTTTCAATTTTTTCTCTGAATACTCCCATGCTTGAAGTATATTATCTTTGTTAGAGAGCCTTGTCTTTCCTGGTATCACTTCCCTGTAATAAAAAAGTGCATATTCCGGAAATTTCCCATATACATCCACATCTAATGGTTGTGTTCCCTTTTTGTTTTCTTCAAATATCGAAATACATTTTTCAAGTGCCAAATTAAGGATTTCATCATGTATCATAATTACTTACCTCTGTACACAATTTCCAAGTCACCATCTACAAATCCTACTGCAACTGCTTGATTTTCCTTCATCAGGTCACTATATTCTCCACGCTCTAAATATGTACAAATATGTTCTTTCACTTCACTTAAAATCATTTCCCAATCTGCGCTTTCCTTCCAAACCAGAGGAGTCTCGCGATTACTGAAAAACTCATCACAAGCCCAGTCATCATCATCCTCGTCAAAACTTGCTGTTCCAACCAATTCAACAGACCATTTAGCATCGCCATCTTCATACAAATTAAAATTCAGAGCAACAACTTCTTCAAAACCATGATCCATAAAACCATCCAACCACTTTGCAAACTGTTCATATGATAATCGTTCTTCTTTTGCCTGTGTATTTTTCTTTAATTTATCAAATAAACCCATCTTTTTTCTCCTTTTTCTATTCTTATTATCCCATCTCAAAAATCAAAACTTTTTCTCTCTCATTTTGCCCTTCAAACAAATCCTGACAATCAATTTCATCCGCAAAGCAAAGTTCCGATACCGTCATCAGATACGATACATACTCATCACTCGGATAATAAAAGAATAATTTCATTGCTCTTTGATTCTCATAATATGACATTCTGATTTTACTAATAACCGACCGCACTATTATCACGCGCTACATATTCACTTTCAACCAGCCTTTCCAAAACGGAATAAGGCGTTGTTTCATAAGGATAATGATTTGCATCTTCCAGTGTGGCATCTCTCCCCACTGTATTGATATTTAGTTTTTTATCCCATTCAAAATCAGTTTTCATTTTCTAACCTAATATCTGCCTCGTATTTATCATCAATTAAGATGTATGTCAAACCATATTTCTTACACGCTACAAGCATCTGTTCATTCTCACGCATCAGATATTCCTTGGTACAATGCGAATCATCCAAACGATTTTCCACGTCATTGGCATGTGCCATAATATCCTCATAATGATTTTTAATATATTTTTCACTCAACACAAGACAATAATACTTGATTTGACTAAGATAATCTTCGTCAAAAGACTTTTCCCAGTCAAACGGTATGTAACAACCCTCCACCACCAGGTTCTGCTTATTTTCAATAGCAGTTTTAATCATCTCCCTGACAATCGGCCATAAATACCCCGTCAATTCTTCCTCAGAGCTTATAGGAGACAAATGCGTATTTTTACTACGAATAAGTCCCATTTTCAGATGGTCAATGGAAAGGGACGGATATTTATATTTTTCCAGCAGTTTTTGTGCCAGCACCGTCTTACCCGTGTGCGAGGCACCTGATATTAAAATAATCATCCTACACTCTCCTGTTTTTCACTAGCATTTACACTCGCTTCAATCATTGCGTTAACAACATGATTCAACTGTGTTGCATTTTGAGTTGTAATTACTGATTTGCCGGTACGTTTTTCCAATGCTTGTCTTGCTACTGCTACAACTTCTCCACCTTGCTTTGCAACCTCTTTGCTTTCCTCTAAACCACTTGGATTTATGCTTTTAGATATATCCTTAGTCGCAGTTTCAGCAAGCATATTCAAAACAAGTTCTGTCGTACTCATATTATCGCGAAGACTCTCTTTTTTCAATCCCTTATGTGTTTTATACTGCCTTGTTGTCATTCCACTCCACGCTTTGGTAAGTTCATCTGTCAAAATAGCGTATTCACTTTGAGCTTTGATTCCCCTATCTTTCCATTCATCTGTCAATTATTTCCTCGCACTGATTGCTTGTAAACGCTGATTGATCCATTCTCTTGTATAGCCTTTTCTTTCATAGGTAGCAACTAATCTTTCTGCAATTAATTCAGGATCAATTGTCTCTTCAATGCGTTTTCTTCCCACCTGTGCCAGCCATAGTTTGAAAGGTTCTGCTTTTTTTGATGGAATCGACTGAATAATACGTAATAATTGTTCTGTATTTGCTACGTCAGTACTATACCTTTTTCCATCTTTTGGAGACTTCATTTTCAGTTGGTTACAATTTGTAACCAACTGAATTCCTTCTTCTTGTATTCTTTTCTTAGTTACTTTCCAATAATTTCTGGCTCCGTCATAATCTACTTGTTCCGTCAACGCTCCTACAACATCCACTACCGAAAAATACCATTCTTCATTCTCTTCATCCCATACGGCTCTAATCGGCTGCTCCTCAAACAATTGTAACTGTTCAATATTAATTTTCTCCATATGAATCCTCCCCTGTAAAATTTATTCCCTTCTCATCCAAAAACCGTTCCATTTTGATTTGATAAGCAATCAATCTTAATACATAATCCGGCATTTTACGTCTTCCTGCTTCCCATTCTTCCAATGTCCGAAGCGGTATATCCATATACTCTGAAAATTCTCTACGATTCATACCTATCTCTTTACGTAATCTCTTCATCGTATCTATCTGCGCTTTTAATTCTTCCTTCTTATCTCCCATAACTACACCTCTTAAAAAATGAAACCACTCATTGAGTGGTTTCATTTTAACATATACACATTTATACATCAAGTTTTTCTTACTTTTAATTTTAAAAAAATTAGCACTTTTCCACTTAAAATACTCCCGTCACAAAAATTTCAATACCGATAAAAATCAGAATCACGCCGCCTAAAATGTTAGCTTTACCTGAAAGTTTTGTACCCACTTTCTTTCCAATAAAAAGACCTGCCATACATATGATAAATGTCACAACTGCAATAATAAGTGCACATACGATTGCCATAACCAAACCATAGTCCGCAATGGTAAATCCAACTGATAAAGCATCTATGGAAGTTGCCACGCCCTGTACCAAAAGTGCCGCAAATCCAACCTCCGGTTTTTCCACCTCTCCACCTTTATTTTTAATACCTTCCATCAGCATTTTTCCACCAATAAAAAGTAGCAATATTAGCGCAATCCATGGAACAAATTTTTCGAATGCCTGAAAATATTGTACAACCGTATGAACACAAATCCATCCAATCATAGGCATCAACGCCTGAAAAATTGCAAATACACCTGCCACTCCACACATTTTGTTTTTCTTCATTTTCGGTTCATTCAAACCATTTGCAAGTGATACCGAGAAAGCGTCCATCGCCAGTCCCACACCCAATAATACACTGTTAAAGAAAAATAATACGTTCCATTCCATCCTTCGTTCCTCCAAGTCTGTATCAAACAATAATCTATACATTAAAAAACCCAAGTACAGCATAAAACCATACTTGGGTATCTACTATCAATATATAGACTACACGTATAGTTTCACTTCTATACATGAGTCTCGCAATTTAAAACAAGCCAGACCAAAAGGTCAGTATGTTGACTTGCTACGTTACACGCTTGCTACTCCCTCATGGGATTTTCATTAGAAATAACTTAGCACTTTTTCCAGATAATGTCAATCATTATCTATAATGTCAATCATTATCTATAATGTCAATCATTTAGAGCACAAAGAACGCACAAGTTCCCGGTGCTACTTCCACTGTTCCGGCTTTTTCAGATACACCTTCCATAACCGGTATTTCATCCCTCTCGCCTAATGTGAGTGGTTTACCGTTCAAATACATTACAAGAGAACGCATATTACCATTGCCGTCCAAAGTGTAACGAACTGCATCTTTTGGAAGTTCAACCGTAGTTGCGTCTGTTCTGGAATTGTTGATTACCAAGTAAGCCACGCCTTCTTTTCCATCCTTGCGGGAATGTGCAAACACGTGAGCGCCTTCTCTTATTTCTTCACCACAGTCATAAACCACATCGCCCATAAGCTGATTCCACAAAAGTGCTGCAAAATAGCTTGGTCTTGGGTCAAATGTTCCATGTTTCAAATATCCGTAATCGGAAGATGCCAAAGTATTATGGAAAATCACACCATCTGTAACCTTTGCAAACTCACCGAATTCATTTAATTCACGAATAACTTCCAAATAGGTAGATGCCCATGTATGACCGCCCGCACCGGCATCACCTGACTCGGTTACCCACATTTGTGCGCCCGGACAATACTTGTCACGATAAGGAACAAACGCTTTGGCGCATTTTCCTGCCATACCTAAATATTCTTCGCTCGTTGCTCCTTCCGGTGGCGTATACATCTGTGGACACAAAGCCGCCATACGCTCTGAAACACCATTATAATAATGATAACTGAAAATATCCAATTTTTCCGTACAACCATCCATAAGTTCTCCGGTAGTACAACTTGAAATAATATCTGCAATACCTGCGCCGCCTGAACTGTCTTTATCGTCGCCTTTTAAGGCAGCGGCATCACAAGTACAAGGTCCTACGATTATTACATCCGGATAGTTCTCGCGAACCCATTTATGGAATAAGTCCTGGTCACGGCGGAAATCAGCCGGTGTATAGCCTTTCGGGAACCCTGTTCCTTCCATCATATTGGGTTCATTTGTAAATTCTACCGCGTCAATCGGAATTCCCTGCTCTTGGCTCAATTTAAAAAGTAAATTAGCCTGACTTTCATTCCAAGGCTCATCCGCAGAATGTAGGCCTTCACAGTTTGCAAAGCTGACTAACAATTTTCCGCCAATTTCTTTTACAAAATTTAAAAGGTTAATCCACTGTTCTTTAGATAGGCAATTCTGATAACCTTCCGGAACTACGCCCGTACCTTCAAAGTCATAATAAGTTTTGGTTGCCCACGTTCCCGATACACGCACCCAAACCGGTCCAAGTGCTTTTGCCAGTTTTATAAGACGCGGATTGGTCGTATCAATCGGATCATACCACTGGTGCATAGCTGCCAGACCAAGTTTAAAATCCGGTGGCGGAACCTGCTCAGTCCCTGCAATCTGTTCATCCGTATACGCCTTCCAGAATGTTCCCCCTGTAACTTCTGTCATTTCCACGTTGTAACTAATTAACGCCGGATTGATTTTTCGAAGTTCCTTCACTGTGTTCGGATACAATTTTACTAGCTGTGCCATACTACCTTCTCCCTTCTTTATTTTGCCCCATAATTCTTTTTTAACCCAACTATTTATCTTTTACTGCTACACTC
>CAZMND010000027.1:0-23748 GCA_964567585.1 uncultured Lachnospiraceae bacterium | reverse complement strand
CTTTGGTCGGTGTGACTGCACTGGTTCCTGTCGTAGGAGGCTTTATCGGCGGAGGTATCGGAGCATTTATGATTCTGACGATTGACCCGATGAAGGCAGTTTTGTTTATCGCTTATCTGGTCGTGCTGCAGCAGCTTGAAGGGAATCTGATTTATCCGAGAGTAATGGGAAGTCGTGTGAACCTTCCCGGAATGTGGATACTTGCGGCGGTAACGGTAGGCGGTGGAATCGGAGGTCCCATCGGGATGTTGCTCAGTGTTCCGATTGCATCTACTGCATACATACTTTTTAAGGAAGCAACGGGCAAGCGAGAAAATATGCTCACAGAAAACAAATAGTATGGTTTGATTTATTTTTGCTACCGGTAAGAGGGCTGCTCCATAATAAAATTTTCCGATAATTGCTAATTTCATAAAGCATTATATTTTACTTTCATAAATTTTGTGATAATCTGAACGTATGGAAGGTGGCGAAAAAATGAAATATGCATTTACAAATACAGTGAGAACAAATGATACACTCCGAAAATCCTTTAATGAGTTGACGCAAAAGACATTCTGGTTCAATTTTGAGGATTGGTACGAGTCCGGTCATTGGCAGGAGATGTACATTCCACATGTGTTACTTGATGGGGAAAAAGTGGTTTCCAATGTATCCGTCAATTTGATTCAGTTTGATATAAAAGGTGAATCGAAGACATATATTCAGCTTGGCACGGTGATGACCGATGAAGCTTATCGCGGTCAGGGACTTAATCGAGAAATTATGGAAAAAATAATGGCAGAATATAAGGACAAGGTCGACGGAATATATCTGTTTGGAAATGATGAAGTTTTGGAGTATTATCCGAAGTTTGGATTTGTGCCGGCAAAGGAATACGAGTACTATGCGCCATATGAAAATGGGATAGATGCAAGTCCCTACGAGGTGCAAAAAGTTGATATGGAAGATAAAACAGAGAGTGCAAAGCTCTATGAAGTTATTAAAAAATACACAACTGAAGGTGGAAAAACAAATCAGAATGACGGACTATATATGAGCCACAATCTGGGGCTTTACCAGTTTTGGTTTGCGGCAGGATTTGGTAAGAACATCTACTATTTACCGGAAAATGGATGTTATATAGTAGCGGAAATGGAGGACGAAATTCTCCGCATTCATCAGATTTTTGGCAGAGAAAAAGTGGATATTTTGCGATTTGCGAAAACGTTTGGGGATAACGTAAAAGAAGTAGTGCTTGGCTACACGCCTGTGGAGAAAAGTGGTCTTTTTGTGAGAGAACATAAAGAAGAGGATTGTACATTGTTTATTTTGGGAGAAGACCTTTTGCGTATTGAAAGAGATGAAATGATTTTTCCGGTTTTATCGCATGCATAATAATTACGGGAGTACTGAGAAATTGGTACTTCCGCTTTTTATACCAACTCATAGAATTCAAAACAAGTTTAATCAAATTACCCTATAATAAATTATTTATGCTATAATGCGTGTATGGCTTTATAAAGTATATATCTAAAAGAATAGAAGGCGAATATGATCGCAGACAGTTATTAAATTATAATGAATATGAAAATTTGGACATTTTTACAGGAAAAGTTTTTTTGTAAGAACCCTATTCTGAGGAAAAAGAAAAGGTAAGGTAAGTAAAGAGGTCAAAATTATGACTCCGAGGTATATACACAGTTATGATTATGAAGAATTTTGGAAAGAAAAATAACAGGAGGAAACAGTATGATTATCGGATTTGTTATATGGACTATTGTAGCGTTATTTTTTATGGGAATAGGTATTAGCTGTCGTAAATCGGCAGAGGCAGTAGGTTTTTTTACCGGTGTGAAGGCTCCTGAAGTAACGGATGTAAAAGGCTATAATCGGGCTGTGTCAACGCTTTGGTTTGTGGTGGCGATACTGCTTGAACTTATGGGAGTACCATTTTTGTTTTTAGAGCAGAATTCGGCGTATTTTATTTTTCTTGCATTACTTGTGATGGCTCTGATGATAGGGATGATAATTGCGTATTTGAGGATTGAGGCAAAGTATAAGAAACGATAGATTTATGAAGATTGATATCTGTAAAGTTAAGGAGAGAAAATGGGATTTCAAATAGTTGCAGTCATTATTTTGCTAGCGTTTTATGGATGTTATTTCGGTAAGATGTTAATGCAAAAGCAAAAAGGAATACAGACAGACCAGATAGGCAAAGGAAAGATGGGTTTGGTAAAGGCTATCGAACTAACGATGAAAGTTACCACGATATGTGTGCCTATAATTGAAGTTGTCAGCATTTTTCTGAATACTACAGCTTTGCCGATATGGGCAAGGTATAGCGGTGTTGTAGTTGCAATTTTGGGAGATGTCATTTTTATAATTTCGGTGTGGACTATGAGAGACAGTTGGCGCGCAGGTGTTTCAGAGACTGACAAAACAGAACTTGTCACGGATGGAATCTATCAAATTTCACTTGCAAATAGTAAACGTTGAAGAAGATTTTTTGATGAAAGCCTTTGGAGACAAATATTTGCAATATAAGAAAAAAGTGAACAGATATCTTGGGAGAAAGTTCAAGTAATGTTTGTGAAATTTAAATTTAAAGGAAACAGAGCACATATAAGAACTGAAAAAGAACTGGAGAACGTGAATAAGACTGAGGCTGAAGAAGCGTTCAAAAAATACAAGCAAATAATTTTAGACAAATATTTGATTTCAAAAGGTTTTATAAAGTACAAAACGAATGGCTATGTACGCAGAAATGAGATAGATGTATTAGAATACATCGATTTACAGAAGGAAAGATATGGTTCAAAGACTTTTACCGTGAACTATGCGATAATGCCCTTGTATGTTCCGCACGATTATTTGGTGTTGGGATTTGGAGACAGATTAGGTACGCTGATATGTAACAAAGATATTTGGTGGGATTATGCCAACGAGGCGATTGCACAGGTAAGTTTCCAAAATGTTGCAGATGCTATCGAACGATTTGTAATGCCTTGGTTTGATAAATATGCTACCGAAGACGCTCTTATGAAGAAGTTAATGGAAGATAAGAAAAAACGAGAGCAGACCGGTCTGGGAATACCTTATAAGAATGAGGAATGGATTAGTTCGCTTAAGGAAGACAAAGCCAGAGCAAATATTATTTGGGAAAATATTGACAGGTTAAAGTTGCCGAAGAAATTAGAACACCATGAAAATCCATCGAAATAGAACTTATGTTGGATTTTAAAGACTTAATGTCTTTTGGAATGTTCCTAATAGCATTACTGACATTCATTTACTTGATTTGTCATTAAAATAAAAAACTTTCCCTGTACTTTGTCCAGAAGCGGGAAAGTTTTTTCTGTTCTTGGTCAACCACTCTGTGGCGATTGCCCTTTCTGATTACATCATAACAGATATAGTGGAGTTTGCAAGGATTTTTGTGGATGGAGGAAATATGACAAATCAAGAAATATTACAAATTGCATTACAACAATCAGCTTACGATTGCAACTGTAGTGCAAAAGATTTTCTTTCAACTAAAAATAAGGTTGTTATTTCACAAAAAAATGATAAAGCAAGAGTTTATTTGCCACTTCCATTTGAGTGTGATTTGGTATCGTATGGCGATAGAAACACTAAAACTCGGTAAAGTTCCTTTTTATTGTGCGGCTTGGTCCAATATCAAATCGGTTCGTAATGCTATTAGAAGCGGTTTCAGACCGGCCTGGGTAGAACTTACGGCAAGAGATTCGGAATTTGTTGATAAGATGAATGGGTGATTAATATGAACAAGTCAACCTTTGAATTAATATACGACGTTGTAAAACAAATACCCAAAGGCAAGGTTGCAACCTATGGACAGGTGGCGGCTTTGGCGGGCAATCGAAGATGGTCGAGAGTGGTGGGCTATGCTCTTCATGCCAATCCGGACCCGCAGAATATTCCCTGCCATAGAGTTGTGAATCGTTTAGGCGAGGTATCAAAGGCATTTGCTTTTGGTGGTGAAAACCGCCAAATTGCACGTTTAGAAAATGAGGGTGTCAAAGTACAAGAAAACAGAGTTGATTTAACCAAATATAGGTGGAATCGTGTTACCATAGAAATGATGGAGTAAATAAGAGGAGAAAAACAATGGAAAACGAATACAAGGAATATGCAACTTTTCATATCACAGCAAAAGATGGTTCGGATGTGGAAATGGCAGTTGTAGATGAGTTTGATTTTGAAAACAAGCACTATGTTGTTGGTGCGGTGGTAAAAGATGATACCATTATGGATGATGGACGATATATTTATCAGAGCATCGAAACAGAAGATGGTTTTACCATAGAGAAAATCAAACGTGAATTTGACTACAATCGTATTGCAAAAGCATATATGGAAATGGAAGATTAAGGGGAATACAATGAAAATCAATGTAGATCAAATTGCAGAAAGTTTATTGTGGGAAAAGGTGTCAAATTATGTAGAGCAGATAAAAGAACTTACATCTATGATTGGTAAAATTTCATATATAGATACTGATGTTTTAGCGAGTATTAATTGGTGCGAAGTGTTAGATTCAGAAGAGTTCATAGTAATTGGTGTAGAAAGAGTAGGTAAATGTATACAAGTTGAGTTTGATATGCCTTTTATTCTTAGCTGTTGGAGGGATAAAAAACAATTGCTTCGTGTAACAGCTTGCATTAGTGGAACTTGTGAAATTCCTGATGAAACGACATATGATTATTCCTCGATAAATTTTTCTGTTTTAAATAGAAAAGAGTTATTGGAATTAGGACATATTGTTAAAATCAGTAATATTAAATATTACGATGTTGAAGTTGATATATGTTTATAAGCATTAAGAGGACAAAACAATGAATAAAAAGCACTGGATAATTCAAATGTTTTTTGTACTTTTCACATTATCGGTGTCTGTTACCGTGATTCCTTGCGGAGTAATAAATACATATGGTTTGTTTGGCGAAACGACCGCATCTTTTATAATGGAGGATAAAGAGCAAACCATTGTCAATGAAAATGCCAAAAGCATAAATAAGAGTCACAAGATAAAAGGTATAAATGTCTTTAATGTTTGGTTTGAAATTATTGTTTTGGTAATATGTATTCGTTTCATAGAGTACTTAATAAAACTTCCAAGGGGAGATACGATAGTTACGCTAAAAGTTCGAATGGACAATTAAATCTTTTCTGCAAAAATTAGCAGAAAGGAGATAATGAATTGTTTGAGCAAGATTATGTGATGAGGCTCATTAAAGAGATGGTAAGAGCGATACTGAAGTTAGTTTTTAATGTTGATACTTCATCGCCTACGGCGGAGTTTTTGGAGAAAAAAGAAACAAAGCAGACTTTAGAAGATTTATTTGATTTGGTCGATAATGGAAAAATCAATGAAGCCGAAAATCAACTTTACGATATCATAGAGGATGGAAATATCGACGATTTAGAAATTGCACTTTTGTTTTATTCCTATTTGAATGACAAAACAGATGAGTTTTTAGAAAGCAATGATTTTTGCAGGGGAGAAGTTAAAATGGGAATAGAATATGTGGTAAATCGTTTTGGATTGAGTGGTATAGCCAAGATGTTTTTGGAGGATTAACAAAATATCTGCGAAACCTTGCAAAGTTAAAAATGTTTGTTATAATATAATTAGAAAAGGCAATCGCCACAGAGTGGTTGACCAAGTATAGTGAAAACGAAAGCCTTCCCTCGCTCAGCCAAAGTACAGGGAAGGTTTTTTGCTACTTTAGTGACAAATCAAATATATGAATGTCAGTAGTGCCAAGAGAAACATTCTAAAAGACATTAAGTCTTTAAAATCGAATTTTTTCTTCATAAGCAACACCTTCATTCTATGTAGAATAGAGGTCAACCACCCCAGCTATGAAAACATAGGTTGTACACGATTGCCGGTAGTCAGATGAAACTGGCTACTAAAAAAATTATAGCATAAACAACAACCGAACACAAGTTCTGTCTGCGCGTTGGTAGAAAATATTGAATTATAAGAAGGAGCACAAACTATGATAAAACCTATGACAAGAGAACACAAACAGACTGTCCTTGATATGATGCGTGTTTTTTATGCATCACCGGCAGTCCTTAGTAATGGTTCGGAAGAAATATTTGGTAACGATATAGAGAATTGTATAGGTGACAGTCCATATCTGGAAGGATATGTTTTTGAAGAAAACGGAGAGATTCAGGGTTATGCAATGCTTGCAAAGAGTTTTTCCACGGAGTTTGGTTTGCCTTGTATCTGGATTGAAGATTTGTACTTTAAGCCGGAGTATCGTGGACTGGGTCTTGGCGGACAGTTTTTTGCGTATATTGAGGAAAAGTATCCTAATACTGTTATGCGATTAGAGGCTGAGGAAGAGAACGAAAGGGCTATCCACGTATATAAAAAGAGTGGTTTTGAAGTACTTCCGTATATGGAACTCAAGAAAATCAATTAGCAAGGAGAAAACCTATGATTAGACCTACGAACGGAAAACGAATATCAAAAATTGATACTTACTTAAATTGTGCAGAAACCTTTGCGTATCGTAGCACTTGTATGAAAAGAAAATATGGTGCAGTGATTGTAAAGGATGATGTGGTTATTTCTACCGGCTATAATGGATCCCCGCGTGGGTTTGAGAATTGCTGTGATATCGGAAAATGTCCCAGAATGGAACGTGATATGCATCAGGGAGAAGGCTATGGAATTTGTCGTGGTATTCATGCTGAAGCGAATGCACTTCTTAACTGTTCAAGGCAACAGACCATTGGTGCTGATTTATATTTAGCAGGAATCAATCCAAAGGATAACTCTATTCATAAGGCAAAACCATGTCCGTTGTGTGCAAGAAGCATTATTCAGGCAGGTATTAATAATGTGATATTGCGTGTGGGTGAAGGTGCGGACAATTATATTATTGTTCCGGCAAAGGAACTGGAATGGTATCAGAAGGTAGAGGAATAGACTATGTCGGATACAAAAGAAATATTGAAAAAAGTTGATAGATTGATTACAGCTCATAAGCAAGGCTTATTAGGCGGTAAAAAAATGCCTGAGGATGAGAATCCGGGTTTAGATAAAACATCCAAAGAGAATCTTATGTATTTTACTTTACCGATGTCTTTAAATTATCAAAGGAATTCTTATGTTTTATGGGAATGTGCCAATAATTTGTATAAAGATGTACAGGAGATAGATGTCCTTGCAAACTGTAGAATATTTGCTATAATATAATTATAAAAGGCAATCACCACAGAGTGGTTGACCTCGTTAGGAATAAGTAAAACCTTCCCTATCCGATCAAAGTACAGGGAGGGTTTTTTACTATTTTAGCAACATATCAAGTAAATGAATGTTAATAGTGCTATTAGAAAGATTCCAAATTGCATCAAATCATTGAAGCTGAATTTGTTCCGTTTCATAAGCATCACCTCCATTCTATGTAGAATGAAGAGCAACCACCCTGTATCACGATTGCCGGTAGACAGATGAAACTGCTACTATGAATATTATAGCATAAATAAAAGTCGAACACAAGTTCTGTCCAAAGCAATTTGATATACATAGCAAAAGAAAGAGGACAACGTATGAACAACGTCAATAAAACGTTATACATTCCCTTGTATGGAAAAGCACTTGTAAGTAAAAAAGGGATTATTCTGGAAGATAAAAAAGCGGAAGAAATATGGGAAAAGGAAGGCTTTGACTTAAAAGGAAAATCGAAGTCCAAGTATTTAGCTTACTATATGGGAATGCGTTCAAAGGTATTTGATATATGGTTAAAAGAACAAATGCAGAAGGATAACGACGCAATTGTATTGCATATCGGTTGTGGTATGGATAGCCGGGTTTTGCGAGTAGGTACGATGAATCACAAATGGTACGATATCGATTTCCCGGATGTCATTACGGAAAGGCAGCGCTATTATACGGAAACCTGTGATTACAAAATGATTGCCGAGGATGCAAGAAAAACAGAGTGGCTAAGTGAACTTCCAAAGGACAATAGAGCGATTATTGTTTTGGAAGGCATTAGTATGTATTTTCAGTTGGATGAACTGAAATATTGGAAGAAGGAACAGGGCTTTCTTTTATCAAAGAACATGAGATGACACCGGCAGCTATGGGAAATGAGCTTTCGGGCATAGAAAAAATGATTTTTAAGAATGTGTATGGTGGAAAGATTTCTAAGAAAATGTATAGGCTATATGAGTTCGAAGGTATATAATATAAAAAAAGCCAACTGAAAGGAGACAAATATGGTAAGTACAGCTTCATTTTTAGCAATGATAGTAACACTTTGTGTATGTATGATTGTTCCGATTGCGGCGCTCATTATATACGCGGTAAAAAATAAGGGAAAAGGCGTATGGATTGCGTGGTTACTGGGGGCAGCAGGATTCTTTGTAATGCAGATTATTATAAGGACCCCGATTTTGTCACTGCTTTCGTTAAGCGAAGGATTTGTAAAGTTTGCAAACGAGTATTATGTGGTATATGTTTTGATTCTGGCGTTTACAGCGGCACTTTTTGAAGTAGTTGCAAGATTTGTTGGTGCACTTATTTTGAAGAAGAAGCAGTGCTACGAAGTAGCAGTGGGAGCAGGTCTTGGTCATGGTGGAATTGAGGCGATGTTCCTTATTGGAATGACCTATATCAATAATCTTTTGTACAGTGCAATGATTAATGCCGGTACATATGATGTTATGGTAGATCAGACCGCCAAAATGGGTGTAGATGTAAGTAGCCTTGTTGCTGCAAAAACAGCTCTTATAGAGTCTTCTCCGGCTATGTTTCTTTTGGCAGGATATGAGAGAATTCTGACTATGATTTTGCATGTATTTATGACGGTTTTGGTATTCTATTTTGTATATAAAAAGAAGAGTGCCATCGGAATTGTTTTGTGTCTATTGATTCACACGTTGATTGACTTTGTACCGGGATTTGTACAGGGTGCAAGCCTTTATGGATATTTGGGTGATAAATTCCCGATAGAGGTTGCGTATACAATCATTTATGCATTCCTGACTGTGATGGCTGTTGTGGGAATCATTGTCCTATTTAATATTAAGAAAAAGTGGAAGAAATAATAATGCATAAAAGAAAACTCTTGCATAGCTGATGAAAACATCAAAAATGCAAGAGTTTTTCTTTTATGTGTTATGGGGATTTGTTAAACTATTCAGGGATACCTGTAATCCAAGAGGATTTAGGTTGCATCATAAGATCATAATGTTTGCCTGCATATTCAAACATAATTTTCTCTGCATTGTCGGCTACGTTGAATACTACGATAGCAGTTTCATCTTCGTATTTTCTTGCAAATGCAAACTGTTCATTTTTTACGAATACTTTTTCGTAGTTGCCATATTTGAGTGCTTGGGATTTGATTCTGGTATCTGCTAATTTTTTAATATGACCTATTAAATCCTTGTTTGTATCCTGATAATCTGTCAGATTGAGAGAAGGTCTTATGGCATCGTCTGTAGTTGCTCCGTGACCTTTTTCACCGTGAATACCCCATTCACTGCCGTAGTAGATGGATGGAACTCCCGGCATCGTAAAAAGCAGGGTGTAAACGTTCGCTAAGTCTCTTTCATCCTTTAAAAGGCTGGCAATTCGGTTCACGTCATGATTATCCAAAAAGTTATATAAGCACAAATGGGAATAGATACCGCCCTGACCAAATTCTCTATCCAGTGAATAGGCAATTTCAAAGTAGTTTTTATCGTTGTGGCTGGAATAAATACCTTTCCAACATTCATAATTGGTTACGGAATGGAGCATATCCTCATTTGCCCAGCCTCTGTAGTCACCGTGGATAATTTCGCCCATAAGCCAAAAGTCTTCTTTTAAAGCCTTTGTTTCGTTTCGAAGAAGGCGGAAAAAGTCCTTATCGACACAGTCCGCTGCGTCAAGACGCAGACCATCGATACCCAATTCTTCTATCCACATTTTTACTGCACCGATAAGGTGGTCGCAGACAGCATTATTTTTCAGATTTAGCTTAACAAGGTCTGCATTTCCTTCCCACATTTCATAGGAAAAATTATCGCCGGCAGGGCTTTTTTGTGAGAAGTTAAGATTTGAAAACCAGTCTTTATATTCTGAGTCCCAATGTTTATGCTGTACGTCGTTAAAAGCCCAAAAGCCTCTACCTACGTGATTGAAAACGCCATCTAATACAACCTTGATTCCATTTTTATGAAGTGCATCAAATACCTTTTTAAAGTCTTCTTTGCTTCCAAGACGGCTGTCAGTAAGGTAGTAATTGGAGGTGTCATAGCCGTGACCGATTGATTCAAAAATAGGTCCAAAATATATGGCATTTATTCCTAAATCTTTTAAGTGTGGAATCCATTCCAAAACTTTTAAAATTCTGGAATCTGCTGTTTTTTCACCTTCGTTGTATTTAGGTGCTCCGCAAAAACCTAATGGATAGATGTGGTAAAATATTGATTCATTTATCCAATTCATATTCATAATTTGTCTCCTCGTTTTTACCGGATATTTGTCGGTAGTTATTTTATTGACTGCTGTCGATTATTTTACTAAAATAGTATAATCATAATAAGCAGCAAAAAACTACCAACAATATATGACAATAGTTGCTTATCCGACACTTTTGGAAAATCGTTGAAAAAGGAAGAGGCTATGGATTTAAGAGTTGAACGTACAAAGAAAAGTATTAAGGAAGCTTTTTTGAAACTAAGAGCGGAAAAACCGCTGGAAAAAATCACAGTAAAAGAACTGGCAGAACTGGCATATATTAATAAAGCTACTTTTTACTGTCATTATCAGGATATTTATGATTTGGCTGAGAAATTGGAAGATGAAGTAATACATTCTATTATGGAGGATTTTCCGTCTCCGGAGAAACTTATATTTAATGCCAGGGAAAATGTAAAAGTAATGGCACAGGTTGTTATGGCGAGAAAGGAAGTTTTGGAAATTCTTTTTTCGGGCAATCGGGAAATTGTTTTAGAACACAGACTGGAAGAGAGTATCAGTAGAAGAATTTGTGAAAAGTATCCGCAGCTTAAAGACGATATGAGTGGAAAAATAGTATTGTCCATGTTGCTTAGAGGAGGATTTCATGTTTTTAGCCAGTATGGCGAAAAATATGATGAGGATGATTTGATGAAAACCTTAGGCGATATCAATGAATGCCTGGTAGAAAAGTTTATACAGGTACCTGAAGAATAAAAAAACATCTTGCATAATTGATGCAATACATCAAAATGCAAGATGTTTTATTTTTATTCTATTCTATGACAGGGAAGGTAATCATTATTTTAAATAAATCACCATCCACCTGAATCTGGAAGTCGCCGTTTTGTAATTTGGTGAGGCTTTCCGCAATGGATAAACCAAGACCGCTACCTTCGGTGTTTCTGGATTTGTCGCCGCGGACAAATCGTTCCATCAAATCATTTGCAGACATATCCAGTTCCGATGCGGAAATATTTTTAAAGGATATAATCGCCTTATCATTTTCTTTTTCAAGCAGAAGATAAACTCTGGTGTTGGCAAGGGCATATTTACAAATGTTGTTCATCAGGTTATCAAAAACCCTGTAAATACGTTGGCCATCTGCCATAATCTGAATAGATTCTTCCGGTTTTCGCATAATCAGTTCCAGATTGTTTTCTTCAAGGCGCTCAGAATATTCTCCGGCGATCTGTTCCAGTAAAACATCAATCTTCATAGGCTTCATATCAAGTTTTAAAACGCCGGAAGACGCTTTTGAGGCATCTACCAAATCCACCACAAGTTTTTTTAGTCTGTCAGAGTTTCGTGAAATAATCTGAAGATACTCTTTGGCAGTATCATTTTGCAAATCTTCTTTATTCAGTAAATCCACATAGTTGATAATGGACGTAAGGGGCGTTTTGATATCGTGGGATACGTTGGTAATAAGCTCTGTTTTAAAACGCTCGCTTTTCATTTTATCTTCTACAGCAGATGCAATACCCAGTTTAATGCTGTTTAGGTTTTCACCTTGTTTTTTGAAGGTCCCAAGAAAATATTTTGTATCAACAGTAGCTGTCATATCGCCTTGGGTTATTTTTTTACCGGTCTCTTCCAACTTATAAAGCATATAGGCTACATAGAAAATAAACGGAATGAAGACAATTTTTTCCAAGATAAATAAAACATAAATATCATCTGTTCCACAGGCTACTAAAAAGCATAATTCTACTATACAAAACAGAGCAATAGCAAATATTAATTGCCACAGGACCGGTATATAGGAGACTACCTTAATAAATAATACAAATAATTTTTTAAGGAGCAGATAAATTCCTTTTAGAATTGTAAATACAAGGGTTGTCTTCCAAAAACTTCTGCATCTTAGTCTTGCGGCTAAGCTCATACAAGTAAGAAGTAAAAGTGTAGTATCAAAAAGTATGATTAATATTGCCCAGATAGCCATTGAGACGGACAAAATACTGATACTGTCCAAAAGCATAAATTCGCCTACAACAAGGAGAATGAGTCCCGCCACAATTACTTCCAAAAAGATTTTGTCAAACCAGGAAAGGCTTGGTTTTTCGGTGTTGTCATGGAAGCCGGCCGCAATCATGAGGAATACAAAGGAAACAACGGTTGCAAATGCACCTACAATACAAACTAAAATGACAATAAAGCGTAAATCATACAGAATTCGGACAAAATCGTTTACGAATGAAAACTGATCCGCAGCTTGTAATTTTCCGTCTACAAAGCATTCTATCGTATAAAGCTCCGGTGTAATTATAGAGACAACCTCGGAGCTTTCTTCATCAAATACTTTATATTCAATCGGGAAGTTGAAGGTACGTCCTATTTTATATATATAGGTTCCGTCGGATGCTTTACAGTTGGTCAGAATAATAAAATCTTCATTGCTAGTCACGCGAAAGCGGAAGTTGGTATCATCAAAAATAGACACATCTTTTTCGCCAAACAGGCATAAATCGATGGCATCATCCATGTAATTTTCAACAATCTGATAATACAGGCTGTCCCGCATAGAGTTTATGGCCGCATCTTTTGAAGAGTCAAAAGCGCCAAAGGCTGTCATAAAAATAATGCAGACAAAAGAAAAAATCGTAATAAAAGACGTTAAAATAAATACAAAGCCGCTAAAAAATTTGGCTAGAAAGTTTCCTTTTACTGATCTGGCATTTTTCATAAACTACTCTCCTTTTCCATTTTGTAGCCTTGACCCCAGACCACCTTTAAATAGCGGGGTTCGGCCGGGTTAATTTCTATTTTTTCACGTAAATGTCTGATGTGTACCGCAACGGTATTTTCAGCGCCGTAGCTGGCTTCTTTCCAAACACGGTTGTAAATATCCTTTGGTGAGAAAACCTGTCCCGGATTTTGCATAAAAAGCTTCAAAATCTCAAATTCCGTTGGAGTAAGATTGGCTTTTTCACCGTCGATAAGAACCATTTTTTCATTGTCATCCAGTTCGATACCGCCGATGGTAATCCGGTCCGGTTTTGCCTGGCTACCTCCAAGAAGCATATATCTTCTAAGCTGTGATTTGACCCTTGCAAGAATTTCCACAGGGTTAAAAGGTTTGGTCACGTAGTCATCCGCACCGATATTAAGTCCCAGAATTTTGTCTGTATCTTCGCTTTTTGCAGTCAGTAAAATTACCGGAACATTGCTGAATTCCCGGATTTTTGACATAGCAGTGATGCCGTCCATTTTAGGCATCATAATGTCCATTAAAACAAGTTGGATTTCATTGTCTTTTATACAGTCAATGGCTTCCTGGCCGTTAAAGGCTTCAAAAACCTTATAGCCTTCACTGGATAAATAAATATGTAAAGCGGACACAATATCCTTCTCGTCGTCGCAAACTAAAATATTGTACATAAAGTCATCCTCCTATGTAAGTTAGCCCTCTTACACCCAAATAATAACGTAATATTTTTTAAGATAAAATTAGGGAATTTATTAAGTTTTCTTTAAGAATAGCACATTCGTTAGGAAATGTATTTGGAAATTTTATTTAAAGTGGAATTGAGTGGTTTGAAAAGAGCGAGACAAAGGCAGAAATTGCCTACGCAGTGAATAAGGTCATAAGGAATGCCGGCAATGAAGTAGTTGAATGCGGCAGTAATGCCACCGATAAAAAGATATGGAATTGCCGTAAGTGCACCAAAAAAGAGCCCGAAAAGACCGGACAAAACGGAAAAGAATAGGGGAGAGGTCTGTTTGCGGAAAACGTATGTCAAAAGGGATAATAGAGGCCAGATATAAAGGTAGGAGACCCACCATATACCAAAACCATATAAAAGTCCTTCCACAACTATAAAGACAATAATTGCATAAATAACCTTCGGACCTAAAAAGAGAGTGTACAAAATAATTAACAAGCTGACCGGCTCGATGTTCGGCAATAAAGACATAGCGTATTTAAAGGCGGTCATGGTAGCCACCATAACGCCCATCACAGCAATATCTTTAATTGTCAGTTTGCTATTTTGTACACTCTTTTTGTTCATTGTTTCAGTCCTTTTTATAATTATTGTGCCGGTGTGTAAACGATGCCAAAATCATCGCCGTCATTTACAGGCTGCTCAGCAATACCGTAGTTGCAGTATTCATCATTCACATAGAAAGACCAGTATGCGCCATCCAATGTGTAGTCTGCGCGCACCCCGTTTATGGTATCAACCATAAGACCATATTCGGATTCACTACCACCATAGCTAAAACCGTCATCTTTAAGTTCATCCATAAGTTCCTGCAAAACAAGAGCATCTGTTTTTGCATCATAGGTTGTTTCTGTGCCATCTTCGGCTACAACAGATAAGGAAACAGTTTTACTTCCTTCCGTCGTTTTTGGACCAAAAAGAGCCCATAAAACCAGGAATAAACCGATGAGAACAGCTAAAAGGCTGATACCGAGAATCAGCTTACCTGTGCCTTTCTTTTTTGCTTCTGACATATTTTTTTCCTCCGTTCATAAGGCATTTTGCCTCTAAAATAAAAAATCCTTTTGCCGGTAATCCAAGGCAAAAGGGTAGGGAAGGGCATAAAAATAGTATGCCTGTACCTAACCAATTCCTCGTGGCTTTTGTGTACATATTTCTTAGGCAGGTCTTCTGACTTAACATCAACACGCTCACAGCCTTCCCGGTTTTAACCAGTGACATTTTGTAAGCATTCCGTTTTCACAGCGACGAGATCGTACAGGAATTACACCTGTTTCCCTTTTCACCAGAGCGGCCAATAAGGTCCCCTGGCACCTAAAAAATTAAGCAGTATTCAATTACCGTAGACAAGTTTAACATTCCTTTTGGAAAAATGCAAGGTAAGGACTGTATATGAAGGGCAAATTGTGATAAAATAGACTAAATATGGATATTTTTACGATGGGGTCAAAGGCCCTTAAGCGTAACATAAAGAAGGAATAAACATGAACGAAAAAGTTTTACAGGTATTAGAATACAATAAAATAATCCAAATGCTGGAAAATAAGGCATCTTCCCCGCTTGGAAAGGAACTTGCAAAGGGGTTAAAGCCGGGATGTGACCTTACAGAAATTAACAGAGCGCAGGAAGAAACCGCTGCCGCATATTCCAGAATTATTGCTAAGGGCAGTACTTCTTTTGGAAATAATAAGGATATTGGTTTTTCTTTGAAATCGCTTGGAATCGGAAGTACATTGTCGGTTCCGGAGCTTTTGAAAATAGCGGCTTTTTTGGAAAATGTCAGCCGTATTAAAGCTTACGGAAAAAAAGAAAAAGACAGTGACAAGGAAGATGTTTTGTCGCCTTATTTTGAAGAACTGGTTTCGCTTTCACAAGTATCCGGTGAAATCAGAAGATGTATTTTGTCAGAGGAAGAATTTGCGGATGACGCATCTGTCACATTGAAACAGATTCGCAGAAGTATATCATCCACTAACGACAAAATTCATCATCAGTTAAATTCTATGGTGAATGGAAGTGTCAGAACGTATTTACAGGAAGCAGTTATTACCATGCGTAATAATCGTTATTGTTTGCCGGTAAAGGCGGAATATAAGGGACAGGTTCCGGGTATGATTCACGACCAGTCTTCCACGGGCTCCACACTTTTTATTGAACCTGCCAGTGTGGTGAATCTGAACAATGATTTAAAAGAGCTTGCTTTAAAAGAAAAAGAAGAAATTGAAAATATTATGGCTTCTTTAAGCGGTCTTTGTGCCCAGCACACAGAGGTTTTGGACGAAAACCAGAAAATAATGACAACGTTGGATTTCATTTTTGCCAAGGGAAATCTTGCCATTGAGATGAATGCGGGAAGACCGGTTTTTAATACAGAGCACTACATCAACATCAGACAGGGCCGACATCCGCTGCTTAATAAAAAGACGGTAGTTCCAATCAACATAAGCCTTGGAAAGGATTATGATTTGTTGGTGATTACAGGGCCAAATACAGGCGGTAAGACGGTGTCTTTAAAGACTCTTGGACTACTTACTTTGATGGGTCAGGCGGGCTTACATATCCCGGCCGCAGACCGTTCGGAACTTTCTGTTTTTACGGAAGTTTTTGCAGATATCGGGGATGAGCAGAGTATCGAGCAGAGCCTCAGTACGTTCTCTTCCCACATAAAAACGATTGTAGAAATTTTGGATAAGGCGGATGAAAATTCACTTTGTCTGTTTGACGAATTAGGCGCAGGGACAGACCCGACAGAAGGCGCGGCACTTGCAATTTCCATTTTAAATCACCTTCATGAACGAGGTATCCGTACTATGGCAACGACTCATTATAGCGAGTTGAAGGTCTATGCGCTGACGGAGAATTTTGTGGAGAACGCCTGCTGTGAATTTGATGTGGAATCGCTCCGCCCAACCTATAAATTACTGATTGGTATTCCGGGAAAAAGTAATGCTTTTGCGATTTCCTCTAAGCTTGGAATTCCGGATGAAATCATAGAGAAGGCCAAAAACCAGATTGGAAAACAGGAGAGAAGCTTTGAGGATTTGTTATCTGATTTGGAAAAGAGCCGAATTACAATTGAAAAAGAACAGGCGCAGATTGAAAGATATAAAGAAGAAATTAAAGACTTGAAAGAACAGCTGACAAAGAAGCATGAAAAGATTGATGCATCCAAGGATAAAATTTTACGTGATGCCAATGAACGTGCAAAAGAGATTCTTCAGGAGGCAAAAGATGTGGCGGACGAAACAATCCGTACAATGCAAAAAGCCGGACAAAGCGGTATTTCTATGAAGGAGCTTGAGAAAAAACGTCAGAATGTGCGTGATAAAATCAATGAAAAGAACGAAAAACTTTCCGTAACTGCAAAGGTGTCACAGCATAAGCAGTTAAAGCCAAATCAGGTAAAGCTAGGAGATAAAGTCAAGATTGTTTCCATGGGGCTTACCGGTATTGTAAATGCCCTGCCTGACAACAAAGGAAATATGTTCATCCAGTGCGGAATTATGCGTACCAAGGCCAACATTGCAGACCTGATTCTTGTGGAGGAAGAAGAGATTACTTCGAAGGCTATCCAGAGAACGAGTGCCGGAAAAATCAAAATGTCCAAGTCTTACCAGGTTTCACCGGAAATCAATTTACTCGGACAGACAGTGGATGAGGCATTGGCGGCACTGGACAAATATTTGGATGATGCATATCTGGCACATTTGCCATCGGTTCGTGTGGTACATGGAAAAGGAACCGGTGCGCTTCGTCAGGGCGTGCATAACTACTTAAGAAGAAGCACGTATGTAGAATCCTATAGACTTGGTGAAATCGGAGAAGGTGACGCGGGTGTCACAATCGTAACGTTTAAGAAATAAAAATTGTGACATTTGATATGGAGGAAATATATGGTTAGTAAGCAGAGAATTTTAATTGTAGATGATGATAACAATATTGCAGAATTGATTTCTTTGTATATGACAAAGGAATGTTTTGAAACAAAAATTGTCAATGACGGGGAGTCGGCGCTTGACGCGGTAGAAAGCTTTGAACCGAATCTTATTTTGCTGGATTTGATGCTTCCGGGCATTGATGGTTATCAGGTATGTAGAGAGGTCCGCGCAAAAAACAGTGTACCGATTATTATGCTTTCTGCTAAGGGAGAAGTGTTCGATAAGGTGCTGGGACTGGAGCTTGGTGCAGATGACTATATGGAAAAGCCTTTCGATACGAAGGAACTGGTGGCAAGAGTAAAAGCGGTGCTTCGCCGCTACAAGACACCGGCACCTGTAGAAGAGGTGAGTGCACTTACAGATAAAAAAGTGGAATATGAGGATTTGGTTATCAACCTGACGAACTATTCTGTTTTATATATGGGTAAAAAGGTAGATATGCCACCGAAGGAATTGGAGCTGTTGTATTTTTTGGCAGCTTCTCCAAATCATGTTTTCACAAGAGAGCAGCTTTTAGACCAAATCTGGGGATATGAATATGTGGGTGACACAAGAACCGTAGACGTACACATCAAGCGTCTCAGGGAAAAAATTCATGACCATGACAAATGGGCGATTTCTACGATTTGGGGAATTGGGTATAAGTTTGAGGTTAAATAATGAAAAAATCGTTGTATTTTAAGTTTCTAATCGGATATATCATATTTGGTTTTTTTGGATTTATAGCGGTGGCCACATTTACCACCAGTATGCTGAGAGAACAGGTTTTGCGTGCGCAGGCAAATGCCCTCTATAAAGAGGCAACGTTGGTTGCAAGTACTTGTGCGGCCGATTTGTACAACAGTGAGGCAACGTTGGAAACCGTTAAGTATCATTTGGATGCTTTGGATACATATTTGGATGCAAATTTGTGGATCATTAACCCGTCAGGGCGTATGGTTTTAAATTCCAGAGAGGTTCTGGATGTGGAAAAGGAAGTAATCGTGGAAGGATTTGACCCTACTGTTACTGCCGGTTCTTATTATACGACGGGTAGGTTTTTTGACTATTTTAGCGAGGATATGATGAGCGTATTTGCGCCCATTACCTCAGAGTATAAGGTAAAGGCTTACGTGGTGATTCATTATCCGATGGAAAAACTCAATGACACAGTGAATGATTATGCGATTGTTGCATATATACAGTTATCTGTTACTTTGTTTTTATCGATTATTATTATCCTGTTTTTCACGCAGCTTGTGTATAAACCGATTCGTAAAATTACCACTGCTACGGAGGCATATGCGGCGGGAAATATGCATTATCCGTTGCAGGTGGACAGTAATGACGAAATTGGGTATCTGGCGGCATCGTTATCGTATATGGCAAGTCAGGTGGCACAGTCTGAAGACAATCAGAAGAAACTGGTTGCAAACATTTCACATGACTTCCGTTCACCGCTTACGTCTATCAGAGGATATCTTGAGGCGATGCAGGACGGAACCATTCCGCCGGAAATGTATGATAAATATTTGCAGATTGTTATTAATGAAACGGACAGACTGACAAAGCTTACAAACAGTCTTTTGACACTTAATAATTTAAATACCAAAGGTATGATTTTGGAGAAAACGGATTTCGATATTAACGATGTAATCCGCAATACGGTGGCTTCTTTTGAGGGTACATGCCGTGCCAAGAAAATAGGTATTGAAATTGTACTGACAGGGGAGAAAATGTATGTTTTGGCTGATAAGGGGCGAATCCAGCAGGTTATCTACAACCTTCTTGATAATGCCATCAAATTTAGTCACAACAACTCTGTTATTGTGGTGGAAACAACAGAGAAGAAGAACAAAATATTTGTTTCTGTAAAAGATCACGGAATCGGTATTCCAAAAGAAGATGTAAAGATGATATGGGACAGATTTTACAAGTCCGATTCCTCCCGTGGTAAAGATAAGAAAGGCACGGGTCTGGGTCTTTCCATTGTAAAAGAAATCGTGAATTCACACGATGAAAATATTAATGTAATCAGTACAGAGGGTGTGGGAACGGAATTTATTTTCTCACTGCCAAAATCGGACAAAAATGAGGAGGACTAGCCGGATGGAAAAAAAGCATATGGAATCGGAAAATGCGTCCAGCAAAGATTTTGTCAAAGAACGAATCAAGGCAAGACCTGTCAATAGAGCGAAGCTTGTACGTAAGATGATCGGTACTGTTTTATCGGCTGTTGTATTTGGTTTTGTATTTTGTCTGTGCTTCATTTTTTTGGAACCGAAAATAGACAAATTGTTATATAAGGATGATACCGTTTTGTACGTGGAATTTCCGGAAGATGCGGTAGAAGAGGAAATGTTGCCGGAAAATATGTTGACGGAAGAACAACAGGAACAAGGCGAGGTACTTCCGGAGGTTTTAGACATTTCGGATTATCAGGAACTGCAAAATTCTCTTGCGGAACTTGCTGATAAAGTGAGAAGAAGCGTTGTGTCTGTAACCGGAATCAGTACGGAGAATAACTGGTTTGAGAACAGTTATGAAAACAAAAGTTTTTCATCAGGTGTAATTGTTGGGGATAACGGGCAGGAATACTTGATTTTGGTAAAGGCAACAACCATTGAAAAAGCCGAAAGTATTGTGGTTATTTTTTATAATGAAAAGCAGGCTGCGGGAACTTTAATCCAGGTGGACGGACAGTCGGGATATGGTGTTGTGGCGGTAAACAAAGACAATCTGTCGGAAGTGGACAAAGAAAATATAACGGTGGCTATACTGGGAAGTTCCAATTTGAGTCCTATTTTGGGCAGTAGTGTGATTGCCCTTGGCAATCCTATGGGCACCGGTGACGGTATTTGCTACGGCAATGTAACATCCGTGGGAAAGGCTTTAAATCTTGTGGATAGCAATTATAAATTGATGACAACGGATATTTATGGAAGCACTCAGGCCAGTGGTGTTTTGGTAAATATGAACGGACATATTATCGCAATTATAGATAACAGTTATAACAGTCTGGATTTGAAAAATATTGTTTCAGGCATTGGTATTTCTGAAATGAAACCATTGATTGAGAATTTATCCAATGATTTGCCCATTCCTTATATGGGAGTGAAGGGTGTCAGCGTGACAACCAGTGTAAATTCAAGTTATGGTGTGCCACTGGGGGCATATGTAACGAGCGTAAGTATGGATTCGCCGGCGATGCTTGGCGGCATTCAAAGCGGCGATGTTATAACAGAATTCGATGGTCAGGAGATTCATACTTTTGCAGATTTAACCAAGGCGATTTTAAAGTGTGAAAAAGATAAAAAAGTGAAGGTCAAATTAGAGAGGGAAACCTTTGACGGTTATTCCGATATGACGATTCGGGTGACATTAAAATAAAATTGTTTCGTAACGGAGGAAACTATGAAATATTTAAAAGATTATAAAGAAGGCGACAGAGTTTTAGATATCTATTTGTGTAAGCACAAACAGTCTGCCGTAACAAAGAATGGAAAATCTTATGACAACGTAATTTTGCAGGATAAAACAGGCATTATGGATGCGAAAATCTGGGACCCAAACAGTGCCGGAATTGCGGAATTTGATGCGCTTGATTACATAGAAGTTTATGGGGAAGTAACAAGCTTTAACGGAGTTTTACAGGTCAATGTTAAGAGGGTACGTAAAGTTTTTGAAGGTGAATATAATCCTTCGGATTATCTGCCGATGACCAAGAAAGACATTGAAGAAATGTTCAAGGAATTAAAGGGTTATATGAGCAGTCTTCAGAATGTGTACTTAAAGAAGCTTCTTCACGCATTTTTTGTGGAGGATGAGGAATTTGTAAAAGTATTTAAATATTCCTCTGCAGCAAAAGCAGTTCATCACGGTTTTGTGGGCGGGCTTTTGGAGCATACTTTAAGTGTGACAAAAATGTGCGATTATTACACAAGTGTATATCCGATTTTAAATAGGGATTTATTGCTTACAGCGGCAATCTGTCATGACATCGGAAAGACAAAAGAATTGTCAGGATTTCCGGAAAACGATTATACGGATGAAGGCCAGTTTTTAGGTCACATTGTTATGGGAACGGAAATGGTGGGTGAAAAGATTCGCAAGATTGAAGGTTTCCCAAAGGTGCTTGAAAATGAATTGAAGCACTGCATTATTTCCCATCACGGTGAGTACGAATTCGGTTCTCCGAAGAAACCTGCCATTGTGGAAGCGGTGGCACTCAATTTTGCAGACAACACAGATGCAAAAATCCAGAGTTTCACAGAACTGATGGAAAGCACAAACGAATCGGGCTGGACCGGTTTTAACCGTTTATTTGATTCGAAAGTAATAGAAACACGTATGGAGTAATTCTCTTATGCAGTTAAAGAAAAATGATTTAGTCAATTTGACAATTGAAGATATGAGTGCCGACGGTGAAGGCATTGGTAAACTGGATGGTTTTGCTTTTTTTGTGAAGGATGCCATTATAGGGGATTCCATTGTTGCCAGAGTAACCAAGCTTAAGAAAACCTATGGTTATGGCCGATTGGAGAAAATTGTAACGCCGTCCGAGTTCAGAGTGGAGGCACCTTGTGCGTTTCATAAACAGTGCGGTGGCTGCCAGATTCAGGCGATGGACTATGCACAGCAGCTTAAGTTTAAGCAGAATAAAGTATTTAATAACCTTGTCAGAATCGGAGGATTTTCGGCAGATTTTATTGAGTCGGTTATGGAGCCGATTGTAGGTATGGAGAATCCTTACCGTTATAGAAACAAGGCTCAGTTTCCCATTGGAATGCGTAAGGTTTTGGATAGAGATTGTGGTGCTGGTGGAGTCAATGAATCTGATGGGGCAAAATGGGAAGTCATTGCCGGTTTTTATGCAGGTAGAACCCATCATATTATTGCAAATACAGATTGTTTGCTCGGCGTATCGGAAAATCAGGAGATTTTGGAAACATTTCTTGCGTATATGCGTGATAATAAAGTCAGTGCCTATGATGAGGAAACGGGCCGTGGGCTTGTGCGCCATCTTTTGATTCGGAAGGGTTTTGCTTCCGGTGAGATTATGGTGTGTGTTGTCATTAACGGAGACAAATTGCCGGCAGAAGATGTGTTGGTTTCGCTTATTTCCGGTGTGAAGGGTGTTGTCAGTCTTTCTGTCAGCATCAACAAAGAAAATACCAACGTCATTATGGGTAAAACTATCCGTACTCTTTGGGGTAGGGATAAAATAAAAGATACCATTCGTATTTTAAATGCAGGGGATTTTTCCGAAAGTGGAGACAGTGTAGAGTTTTCGATTTCGCCACTTTCTTTCTATCAGGTGAACCCTGTACAGACAGAGAAACTGTACAGCCTTGCTTTAGATTATGCAAATCTTTCAGGTAAGGAAACGGTGTGGGATTTATACTGTGGTATTGGTACGATTTCGTTGTTTTTGGCAAAGCGCGCCGCGAAGGTATATGGTGTTGAAATTATTGCGGATGCAATTCGTGATGCCAAGGAAAATGCCTTGAATAATGGAATTACAAATGCGGAATTTTATGTAGGTAAGGCTGAAGAAGTTTTGCCGGATTTTTACAAAAAGGAAAAAGCAGCAGGAAGGGCTGCAACAGCAGATGTTATTGTGGTGGATCCGCCGCGTAAGGGCTGTGATGCAATGTGTCTTGAAACGATTATGAAAATGCAGCCAAAGCGCGTGGTTTATGTAAGCTGTGATTCGGCGACATTAGCAAGAGACTTGAAGATTTTGTGTGAGGGTGGATATGAGCTAAAGAAGGTTAGGGCTGTGGACCAGTTTGCGCACACGGGGCACGTGGAGACGGTAGCATATCTACAAAGGGTGGATATGTAGAAAACTTGAATTTTCGCGAAGGCAACGAGGAGAGTTCCGAAGAAGCGAGGGCTG
>CAZMND010000026.1:0-24025 GCA_964567585.1 uncultured Lachnospiraceae bacterium | reverse complement strand
GATTGCAAGATGCTTCCGTGATGAAGATTTACGTGCGGACAGACAGCCGGAATTCACACAGGCGGATATGGAATTGTCATTTGTGGATGTAGAAGATGTAATTGAAGTAAATGAAAGATTGATTCAGCATATTTGCAAGGAAGCTATCGGTCTCGATGTAGCCCTTCCGATTCCGAGAATTACATGGCAGGATGCGATGGACAGATATGGTTCTGATAAACCGGATACACGTTTTGGTATGGAATTACAGAACGTAACAGATGTGGTAAAGGGATGTGGTTTCTCTGTATTTACATCAGCTATTGAAAATGGTGGCAGTGTTCGTGGTATCAATGCGAAGGGACAGGCTGAAATGCCAAGAAAGAAAATTGATGCCCTGGTAGAATTTGCAAAAGGTTATGGTGCAAAAGGTCTTGCATATCTTGCAGTTTTACCGGATGGAACCTACAAATCATCTTTTGCCAAATTTATGACAGAAGACGAATTAAAAGCCTTGGTAGAAGCTATGGGCGGTGAAAATGGAGACTTACTCTTGTTTGCAGCTGATAAAAATAAAATTGTATACAGCGTTCTTGGGGCGCTCCGACTTGAAGTGGCTAAGCAGATGGATATTATCGATAATGATAAGTTCAATTTTGTCTGGGTAACAGAATTCCCACTTCTTGAGTACAGCGAGGATGAAGACCGTTATGTGGCAGTTCATCATCCATTTACAATGCCTATGGAAGAAGACTGGCAGTATATTGATTCTGATCCGGGCAGAGTACGTGCGAAGGCCTATGACATTGTATTAAATGGTGTAGAACTTGGTGGTGGTTCTGTGCGTATTCATCAGAACGATATTCAGGAGAAAATGTTTGAAGTTATTGGTCTTACAAAGGAGGAAGCAAATGATAAATTCGGTTTCCTTTTAAGTGCATTCAAATATGGTGTTCCGCCACACGCAGGACTGGCTTATGGTGTTGACCGTTTTGTAATGTTGCTTGTGAAGGCTGACAGCATCCGTGAAGTAATTGCTTTTCCTAAGGTAAAGGATGCTTCTTGTCTTATGACAGATGCGCCGAATGTGGTTGAGCAGAGTCAGTTGGACGAATTATCTATCGCAACCGTTGTGGCAGATGAAAAAGAAGAGGAATAATTGTGACAATATTATACGTATGTGAAATTTCCAATTTAATTGAAGAATTAAGAGAAGATGAAAAGGCTTTGGAAGCTTATTTTGAAAAATTGGGAGAAATGCGTATAGAGCATATTTTAAAACATAACAAGGCAGAGGATAGGGCGCGCACTTTAGGTGCGTCCCTGCTTCTGCTTTTTGCATTGCAGAAGGAAGGCTATGAGATAGAGTCTTTGCCTGACTTTGCATTTACGGGGAAAGGAAAACCATATATTCCGGGATTAGAACAGTTACATTTCAATTTATCCCATTCAAAAAATATAATAACGTGCGTTATCTCAAATGAAGAGGTTGGTGTAGATATTGAACATATCAGAGATATGAAAGACGCCACTATAAATAAGGTTTTTTCTGAGAAGGAGAAGCGAATGGCCGGATATGATATGGAAGGATATGTGCGCCTTTGGACTATGAAAGAAGCCTGTGCAAAGCTTATAGGCACAGGGCTTTCGGAGATTTTGGACGGATTGGAAATTTCAGAGAAGGGTGATGATACCATCGTCGAAAAGTTAAATCGAGATACAACAAAAGCCTTCTGCTATACAGTCACAGCAGAAGGCAAAATATCAGATTCTTTGGAATATCCCTACTATTACAGTGTATGTTCGCATACAAAAGAGTATGTCAAATGCATATACACAAAATGGGACAATAAGAATATTCTATATTGTTAATTACAGCATATTGGCTGAGTCGTCATCATCGACAGCAGCGGCTGCAGCGGCAGCAGATGTAGAAGCAGCAGCGACAACAACTACTGTAATAATAACGATTAATAATAATCCGCCAATTACAAACAAGATAAACTGGGAATCGCTAACCGGTTGTTCTGCAGTAGTAGTAGCTAAAGTTAATAAATTATTAAACCAATTCATAATTACGCCTCCTATTTGAAAAATATTGTAACACATTCACAAATTTTTGCATAGGGTAATTCAAAGCAAATTTTTGAGGAATGTATGGCAACAGTATTTTTAGATGCAGGACATGGCGGTGTGAATCCTGGGGCAACCTTTGAAGGAAGACGCGAATCTGACGATGCACTGGAGTTGACACTGGCTGTGGGTAATATTTTAGAGGAAAACGGAATTGATGTGGAGTATAGCAGAACTACGGATATTTACGAGTCTCCGGCTCAGAAGGCAAGAGAAGGAAATGCTTCAGGAGCAGATTACTTTGTTTCCATCCACAGAAATTCATCTGTATATCCGGAACAGTACAGCGGCGTGGAATCCTTGGTATATGCGAAGGGGATGAGAAGCGAGGATTTGGCACTCAATATAAACAGGGAACTGGAAAATGTGGGATTTATTAATTTGGGTGTTTCCGAAAGACCGAATCTGGCAGTACTCAGAAGGACGCAGATGCCGGCAGTATTGGTGGAAGTAGGTTTTATAAATACGGCAAGAGATAATGAAATTTTGGATACCAGGTTTTATGAGGTGGCAAATGCCATTGCACAGGGGATTATTCAGACTGTGTATTAAAAATGGAATAGAAGTGAATACAAGCAGTAAAATAGAAAAGTCCTCTTTCATCAAGGGGACTTTTTACATATGTTTTATTTTGCAACTGTTGTATCTTTTGTTTCGGCCTCTTCTAAAGAAGATTCTTCGCTTTCTTCATCTGCCAAAGAGGGCAATGTGATTAACACTTTTGTAATTCTGTTTTGTGAAATGCCTTCAACCTGTAAAATTGTACCGTTTTCTAATGTAACGGATTCTTTATCTTCAGGAAGACGGTCAAGGCTTTCGATAATCAGACCACCGATGGAATCATAATCTTCAGAGTCAAAGTTTGTATCAATTGCGTCATTGATATCATCAAGCTTCATACTTCCTTCTACAAGATATACATTGTCATCAATTTCCTGAATCAATTCGGCTTCATCTTCGTCATATTCGTCGCGGATTTCGCCTACAATTTCTTCCAACAAGTCTTCCATGGTAATCATACCAACGGTAGCGCCATATTCATTTAATACAAAGGCCACGTTCATAGTACAATCACGCATTTCCATCAATAAATCAGCAGTTTTCTTGAATTCATATGTATAATATGCTTCGCGCAAAACATCTTTGATTTTAAAATTACTTGTGTTATCTAATCCAATTAAGTCTTTTATATTTACAAAACCAATGATATTGTCATTGTCGCTTTCGTAAACGGGAATACGGGTATACATACTGTCTTTGAAAATCTTAATCAAATTTTTATATGTGCAATCAATTGGTGCTGTAACCATATCGATTCTCGGAATCATAATATCCTTTGCTACTGCATCACCAAATTCAAACACATTATATATCATTTCGCGTTCTTCTGATTCAATAACGCCTTCTTCATGACCTACGTCCACATAAGTTTTTAATTCGTGTTCTGTAATGGCGCATTCCTTTTTGGTAGGGTCGATACGAAGTAACCACATAATGCCGATAGAAAATTTGTCAATTAAAAAGATGACCGGTGTTAAGATGGTCATTAGAAATTTGATAATGCCGCTATAGGCGAGGGCAATTTTCTCAGCATTTATCATTGCCCATGTCTTAGGTGTGATTTCACCAAATAAGAGAATAACAATTGTTAAAATACCACTGGCAATACCTACTGCAACATTTCCAAACACATCAATTGCAAAGGTGGTTACTAAAGAAGATGCAAAGATATTCACAATATTGTTTCCAATCAAGATGGTACTAAGCATCTTTCCGTGATTTTCTAATATGGAAAGGACCTTTTTGGCACGCTTGTTTCCTTGTTCTTCGAGACTTTTGAGTCGTACCTTGTTGACGGTTGTCAAAGAAGTTTCGGCGGAAGAGAAAAATGCCGACAGTACAATTAAAATCACAACCACAACTAATTGAATAATATTTTCGGGCTGTATGTCCAAAATTAAATTCACTCCTTCTGTGTATAAATAATTATGTTAGGAATATTACAATATCTTCATTCTTGTGTCAAGTTTATGCCGATTTTATCATATATATTTCATAAATATTTAATGTGTTATTTCAAAGGAGAAACGAGTTATATGGTGCAGTTTTGGAGAAAAAATGAGAAGGTCCTAAATGTCTTGAAGGGATTGCTGGCAGCTTATGTGATTTCGGGAATTATGATTGTGCTTTTGGCATTTTTGTTGTATAAGTTCAGTTTGCCAAAGCAGGTAATTGGTGCTTGTGTGACCATCATTTACATACTAAGTACTTTTTTGGGCGGATTATTGCTGGGAAAGAGTATGAAGGTGAAAAAATACCTGTGGGGACTAGTGCTTGGCGCAGGATACTTTTTGATTTTGATACTTATTTCGCTGATAGTAAATGGTGGTTTTCAAAACATATCCGGAAATTTCTGGTTGACTATGATTTTGTGTGCAGGCAGTGGGATGCTTGGAGGTATGCTCAGTTAGAAAAAAGGCTTTAAATGATAGTCTAAATGTGATATAATACAATGATTGTATTATGCCGTAATAGGGGTTTTTGCAAGTAATAGAGATACGGTATAGGAAGAAGGAGAATTTAAAATGAAGAAAAGTACAGGAGTTATTTCGTGTATAGCTATATTGGCTTTGACTGTAGGGCTTATTTATACAGCTATATTCGGACTGGGAGAAAATCGCTCGGGAGCAGCCACAAGTATTGATTTGGGTCTTGATTTGGCGGGCGGTGTCAGCATTACATACGAGGTGGTAGGAGATGAAAATCCGGACCAGACAGATATGGACGATACTATTTATAAGCTTACAAAACGTGTGGAGGCTTACAGCACAGAATCGCAGGTGTATCAGGAAGGCAGCAATCGAATCACTATTGAGATTCCGGGTGTTTCAGATGCAAATGAGGTTTTGAAGGAAATCGGTACTCCGGGTAAATTATATTTTATAGAAGAAACAAATGCAGACGAAGAAATCAACTATTATCTGGGTTTTGATGTGGATGATGCAGGTAATATGACCGGTTACGGATACCGACTGGACAAAACCATTGAGGAAATTGAGGCCAATGGCTCTGTTTTACTGACAGGTACGGATGTAGAAGATGCAAAAGCAGGTACTATGACAGATGAATATGGTAATTCACAGAGTGTTGTAGAACTTTCTATGACCAGTGAGGGTACAAAGAAGTTTGCCGAGGCTACGAGAAAAGCGTATGACAAAGGGGAAACACTGGCTATTTATTATGATGGTGAATTAATCAGCGTTCCCTATGTAAATAGTCCGATTGAAGATGGTAAAGCCATTATTTCCGGTATGGAAAGCTATGAGGATGCAAATAATCTTGCAACTCAGATTCGTATCGGGGGTTTAAGTCTTGAATTGCAGGAAATCCGTTCCCAGGTAGTAGGAGCACAGCTTGGTGTGGAGGCGATTGAAAGTAGCTTGAAAGCGGGTGCTATCGGTTTAGCACTGGTAATCATATTTATGGTTGTTGTTTATTTGTTACCGGGTGTGGTGGCAAGTATTGCGTTATTTATTTACATTGCACTTATAGTAATTATGTTGGATAGCTTTAGCATTACCCTGACGCTTTCAGGTATTGCAGGTATCATTTTGTCAATTGGTATGGCGGTAGATGCCAATGTAATTATTTTTGCGCGTATTAAGGAAGAACTTGCGACAGGAAAGACGGTTCAATCGGCTATTAAGCAAGGGTTTAGCAAAGCACTTTCCGCAATTATTGACGGAAATATCACAACATTGATTGCAGCAGCGGTGCTTGGCTTTGTGGGAACAGGTTCCGTAAAAGGTTTTGCCCAGACATTGGCACTTGGTATTGTGCTTTCAATGTTCACTGCCTTGGTGGTAACCAGAGGTATTATGGCAGTTATGTATGCGCTCGGTTTCCAGGATGAGAAATTCTATGGTGTGGCAAAAGAACGTAAGAGTATTAATTTTGTACAGAAGAAAAAAATCTGGTTTACAATTTCAGGTGTGCTGATTGCATCGGGTATTATTGCAATGATTTTCTTTAATGTAAATGGAAAAGGTTCTCTTAATTACAGTATGGAATTTATGGGAGGTACTTCTACAACAGTAGAGTTTACTGAGGACTATGACCTTTCTTATATAGAAGAAAATGTAATTCCAAAGATTACAGATGTAATTGGGGATAATGAAGTTCAGACAACTATGGTAAAAGATTCCAATGAAGTGATTTTCAAAACAAAAACTTTGGATGAAAATACGAGAAGTTCACTGGAAGATATGTTTGAAGCGGATTTTGGAGTAGCTGTAAAAGAATCTGAAAGTATCAGTGCAACGGTAAGTAATGAAATGAGAAGTGATGCGATTATGGCAATTGCGATAGCTACACTTTTAATGCTTATCTATATTGCATTCCGTTTTAGTGATATCCGCTTTGGTGCAAGTAGTATCATTGCACTTATTCATGATGTTTTGGTTGTACTTGCATTCTATGCGATTGCACGTATTTCGGTAGGTAATAACTTTATTGCATGTATGCTTACAATTGTAGGTTATTCTATCAACGCAACAATTGTTATTTTTGACAGAATCCGCGAAAATCTTACGGAAATGGCAAAAGAGAGTATGGAAGAAATTGTCAATAAGAGTATCACACAGTCTTTGAGCAGAAGTATTTTTACTTCCCTGACAACGTTCTTTATGGTTGCGGCGCTTTGTGTTTTCGGTGCCACAAGCCTTGTAGAATTTGCGCTGCCGTTGATGGTAGGTATTGTGTGTGGTACATTCTCATCTATTTGCCTTACAGGACCAATGTGGTATTTACTTAGAAAGTATTTTGTAAAAAAAGAAAGCGAAGACTAAAGCAAAATGGCAAAGTGGATGCTTTCAGCCAAAAAGGCTGATTTTGAAGCGATTGGGAAAAAATATGATATAGATCCGGTTATTGCGAGAATTATCAGAAACAGGGATGTTTTGGGAGAAGAAGAGATAGAAATGTTCCTAAAAGGTGATTTGACAAGGATGCATAGTCCGTATCTTTTAAAGGATATGGAAAAGGCTGTGGATAAAATTACAGAAGCAATTGCCGGGGAAAAGAAAATCAGGGTGATTGGTGACTATGATGCGGATGGTATCTGTTCAAGTTACATTTTAAAAGAAGGCCTCGAACTTCTGAATGCGGATGTGGATGTCAGGGTACCTAATCGTGTCAAGGACGGTTATGGACTAAACGAAAGTATGATAGAAGATGCCAAAGCAGATGGTATCGATATGGTAATTACCTGTGATAATGGGATTGCCGCGTCTTCGGCCATTGCGCTTGCAAACAATTTTTCCATAACAGTTGTGGTGACGGATCACCATGAAGTTCCATTCGTGGTGGATGAGAGTGGTAACAAGGAATATCAGCTGCCGCCTGCTTATGCGGTTGTAAATCCGAAGCAGGAAGACTGTTCGTATCCATTTTCGGGTATCTGCGGAGCGGTTGTTGCATATAAGCTGATACAGGCGTTGTTTGAAAAAAGAAATATGGAAATTCCAAAGGTCTTTTTGGAGATGGCGGCCTTTGCTACAATCTGCGATGTGATGGAATTAAAGGATGAAAACCGTGTTATTGTTAAACAAGGGCTTTTGTCTATGAAACAGACTGAGAATACAGGAATTAAGGCTTTATTGCAGGTGTGTGACATAAAAGCCGAAAAAATAAGTCCTTATCATATCGGTTTTGTTTGCGGACCGTGTTTTAACGCGACGGGAAGGCTGGATATTGCGGACAGGGCTGTGGAACTTCTGTGTACCCGGGATTTTGGTGATGCGGTGCTTATCGCAAGAGAGTTGAAGGAACTAAACGAACAACGAAAAAGCATGACGTTACAAGGGGTAAAACTGGCAGAAGAGTATATTAAGGAGCATCAAATTGAAGATGATGATGTTCTGGTAATTTATCTGCCGGATTGTCACGAAAGTATTGCCGGAATCATTGCCGGAAGAATAAAGGAATTGTATTATAAGCCAACCATTGTTTTAACAAACGGTGAAGAAGGGGTAAAAGGCAGTGGCAGAAGCATAGAAGCCTATGATATGTATGAAAGCCTTTCGGCCTGCAAAGAATATTTTATAAAGTTTGGCGGTCACAAAATGGCGGCCGGCCTTTCGTTAAAAGAAGAGAATATTGAGCCGCTTAGGGAAAAACTCAATAAAGAAAGTCAATTAACAGCGGAAGATTTTGAAGAAAAAATTGTAATAGATGTGCCTATGCCGATTAGCTATGTGACGGAAAAACTAATCAAGCAGTTGGAACTTTTAGAGCCTTTTGGCGTAGGAAATCAAAAGCCCATTTTTGCACAAAAGGGCATAACCGTTATATCGGAAAACAGGTTTGGCAGGGAAAAAAATGTAGGGAAGTACCGCATCACAGATGGATTTTGTGAGAGGGAAATGGTTTATTTCGGGGATTTGGATGCATTTAGCGAATTCTATAAATCACAGGAGAAAATATCCATTGTTTACTATCCTACAATCAATGAGTATCGTAATGAAAAGAAAATTCAGATCGTTTTAAATGCCTATAAAGAGGCTTAGGCGGAAAGGATGAATTTATGAAAAAAGTCAGTGTGTTATGTCAGGATTTCACCTATGAATGTTTGCAGGGAGATTCGAATGCAAAAGTAGAAGCTTTGGTGTACGATTCGCGCAAGGTAACAAAAAACAGTATGTTTTTTTGTATGGTTGGAGCCAAGGTTGACGGACATGAATTTTGCAAGGAAGTTGTAGAAAAAGGTGCTACGGCTTTGGTTGTCAGCAAAAAAGTAGAAGGTATTCCAAACGATGTAACCGTGATTTTAGTGGAGGATACAAGAAAAGCACTGGCACTTGCAAGTGCAGTCTGGTTTGATTATCCGTCAAGAGAACTGACGATGGTAGGAATTACCGGTACGAAAGGAAAAACAACGGTAACCTGTCTTATCAAAGCGATTTTGGAAAAGGCAGGACATAAGGTTGGTTTAATCGGAACCATCGAAACTGTAATTGGAGATACCCATATTCCGATGGCGAATACTACACCTGAGCCGTATATTTTACACATGTATTTAAGACAGATGGTGGATGAGGGCTGTGATGTGGCAGTTATGGAGGTTTCTTCTCAGGGGCTTATGCAGGCCAGGGTGGAAGGCATTCATTTTACAATCGGCGCATTTACCAATATTGAAAAGGACCATATCAGTCCTACGGAACACAAGGACTTTGAGGATTATTTTTATTGGAAAAAACAGCTTTTTTATAGAGCGGATATTGGAATATTTAATGCCGATGATGAGCGTGTTTTCGCACTCACAAAAGAGGAATTGCCGCTTTCGGTTAAGACTTTTGGTTTAAAAGACGGCGTGGATTATCAGGCTGTGGATATTGAAAAAGATTTTACGGACGGAAAAATGGGAATGAGTTTTTTAGTACCTGCGCTTGGCAAAGGTATGGTTCGTATCAATACACCGGGAAATTTTAGTGTGCACAATGCACTTTTAGCTATGGCAGTTTGCGATGCACTGGAGGTGCCGTATAAGGCCATGAAAGATGCCTTGGATATAGCGGTTGTTAAGGGACGAATGGAACCGGTATTTTTGGATGGAAGCTTTTCTTTTTTTATAGACTATGCACACAATGCAATGGCATTGGAAAGTCTTCTTAAGACGGTAAAAGAGTATGCTGCAGGCAGAGTTATCTGTATTTTTGGCTGCGGTGGTAACCGTTCAAGAGACAGACGTTTTGAGATGGGTGAGGTCAGCGGAAGATTTGCTGATTTGACCATTATTACAACGGACAATCCGCGTTTTGAAGAACCAAAGGATATTATGAAAGATATTGAGACCGGTATTTTGAAAACGGACGGAAAATATGTCATGGTGGAAGACAGAAAGGAAGCTGTCCGCTATGCCATAGAAGGTGCCAAGGATAAGGATATGATTATTCTTGCCGGAAAAGGCCACGAGGATTACCAGGAAATCCGCGGGGTGAAGTATCATATGGATGAAAGAGAATTAGTGGAAGGTGTATGGAAGGAAATCAGTGTATAAGTGACAAGAACATCTATGCGGATGTGATTATAGATATTTCTCATGAAAAGGTTGACAGACCTTTTCAGTATCTGATTCCTGCTGCTTTGCAAGAAAAACTAACGGTAGGAATGGGTGTTTTTGTGCCTTTTGGAAAAGGAAACACTTTGAGAAAAGGCTATGTCATTGGTATTTCAGACAAACCATCCTATGATGAATCGAAAATTAAGGCAATTGATTCACTTTGTGAAAAAGGCGAAGATGTGAATGAAAAATTGCTGACTTTGGCGGCGTGGATGAAGCAGACCTACGGGTCCACAATGATTACGGCGCTTAAGACGGTTTTGCCTGTGAAACAGAAGGTGCAGGCGGTGGAAAAGAGGACTGTTTATCTGGCAGTTTCTATAGAAGAAGCACAAGCATTGTTGGCCTTGATGCACAGGAAGCATCAGGTGGCAAGAGAGAGACTTCTTACGGAACTAATTCGGGAAAAGGAAATGCCTTATGAACTTGTTACGGGTAAACTTCATATTTCAAAGCCAACCATAGATTATTTTATAGAGAATAAAATAGCGGGCATTACAAGCGAAAATGTATACAGAACACCGGTTAAGGCTGTGGATAGAAAAGAAGAGAGAAAGCCTTTAAGCAAAGACCAGCAGAATATTGTGGATACGGTGGTTTCGGATTTTGATAAAAATATCCGGAAAACATACCTAATCCATGGAATTACCGGTAGTGGTAAAACTGAGGTATATTTAAATTGTATTGAAGAAGTAATTAAGAGAGGAAAACAGGTAATTGTACTGATACCGGAAATTGCCCTGACGTATCAGACGGTTATGCGTTTTTACCATAGATTTGGTGACAGAGTTTCTTTTATCAACTCTACTTTGTCACAGGGAGAAAAATATGACCAGCATTTGCGGGCAAAAAAAGGTGAAATCGATGTGATTATCGGTCCGCGTTCGGCACTTTTTACACCGTTTGCAAATCTGGGCCTGATTGTGATTGACGAGGAGCATGAAAACACTTATAAAAGTGAAAATCTGCCAAAATACCATGCCAGGGAAGTGGCGGGAGAACTGGCAAAACTTCATAACGCAAGTATAATCCTTGGCTCGGCAACACCCTCAATGGAAGCTTATCATAGGGCGAAAAATGGGGAATATCAGCTTTTTACCTTAAAAGAAAGACTGACAGGCGGCTTTTTGCCTAAGGTTTATACGGTGGATTTGCGGGAAGAATTAAGATGCGGGAACCGCAGTGTTTTTAGTCGGAGTTTGCAGGAGAAAATTGCAGACAGACTCAGTAAAAGAGAGCAGATTATTTTGTTTTTGAATCGGAGAGGTTACGCAGGGTTTGTATCCTGCAGAGCTTGTGGTTATGTAGTAAAGTGTCCCCACTGTGATGTATCAATGGCAGAACATATGGGGGCAAAAATGGTGTGTCACTATTGTGGCTATGAAACACCGTCAGTGAATTTGTGTCCAAGCTGTGGTTCGAAATATATTCAGGGCTTTAAGGCAGGAACACAGCAGATTGAGAACCAGATTCAGAAAATGTTTCCTACTGCAAGGGTACTTCGTATGGATGCGGATACCACAAAGACGAAGGACAGTTATGATAAGATTCTTTCGGCGTTTGCAGAGCAGAAGGCGGATATTTTACTTGGAACCCAGATGATTGTAAAGGGACATGATTTTCCAAATGTTACCCTTGTGGGGGTTCTGGCGGCAGATTTATCATTGCATCAGGGCGATTACAGGGCCGGCGAAAGAACCTTCCAGCTTTTAACCCAGGCTGTGGGAAGAGCAGGTCGAGGACAATCAGCAGGAGAAGCAGTGATTCAGACGTATCATCCTGAGCATTATAGCGTGATTTATGCCGCGAATCAGGATTACGAAAGCTTTTTTGGGGAAGAACTTGTATACAGGGAACTGATGGACTATCCCCCGGCAGCGCATTTTATGGCGGTTCAGATTCTTGCGAGAGATACGTCCGGTGGCGAAAAATTGGCTGCAAAACTTTGTGCTTTGGCAAAGAAGCATACGAAAAAGGTGATTGGACCGACTACAGGCAACGTAGGAAAAATTAAAGATGTGTACAGATTTGTTTTTTATGTAAAAGACAAAGATTACAGTGTTTTGACGGGCATTAAAGATGCGCTGGAGGAATACATAGAGGGGATGAATCTGAAAAACGAGGCAGTATATTTCGATTTTGACCCGATGAATACGTTTTAAATATAAGTTTAAGGAGAGATGGATTATGGCATTACGTAATATCAGAGAAATGGGAGATGACATTTTAACAAAAAAATGTAAACCGGTAAAAGAAATCAATGAAAGAACATTGGATTTGATTGATGATATGTTTGAAACCATGTACGAGGCAAATGGTGTTGGTCTGGCGGCTCCGCAGGTGGGAATTTTGAAGCGTATTGTAGTTATTGATACAACAGGGGAAGATCCGATTTTACTTATTAATCCTGTGATTGTGGAAAGCAGCGGAGAACAGACAGGACAGGAGGGGTGCCTTTCAGTACCGGGAAAAAGCGGTCAGGTAACAAGACCAAACTATGTAAAGGTGCTTGCTTACGATGAAAATATGGAACAGTTTGAACTGGAAGGTACAGAACTTTTGGCAAGAGCTATTTGCCATGAACTTGACCACTTGGAAGGCCATTTATATGTGGAAAGAGTAGAAGGACCACTTCAGGATGTAACCTATGATGACGAGGAAGAAGAATAAAATTTAGGAAAAAGGGTTTTAGTATATGAATATTATTTTTATGGGAACACCGGATTTTGCGGTGGGAGCGCTGGAAGCAATTATCGCAGCAGGACACAATATACAGTTGGTGGTAACCCAGCCGGATAAAGCACAGGGCAGAAGCAAGGAATTAAAACCGCCGGCAGTTAAGGTGTGTGCGATGGAGCACAATTTGCCGGTATTCCAGCCTGAAAAAATCAAAAAAGAAGAAGCGGTCTCCGTATTAAAGCAGTATGAAACGGATTTATATGTGGTGGCTGCTTTTGGTCAGATTTTATCCAGGGAAATTTTGGATTTGCCAAAGTTTGGTTGTGTAAATATTCATGCGTCTTTATTGCCAAAATATAGAGGAGCGGCTCCGATTCAGTGGGCAGTTATTGATGGTGCCTGCAAAACCGGAATTACCATTCAGCAGATGAACGAAGGCGTTGATACAGGGGATATTTTGTTGCAGAAGGAATATTATCTTGCAAAGGATGAAACCGGTGCCAGTCTGTTTGACAGATTATGTGATTTGGGGGCTGAAGCGATTGTGGAAGCTATGGAAAAAATTGAGGCCGGAACCATTTGTCCCGTAAAGCAGGACGAAAGCGAAGCTACTCATGCAAAAATGCTGACAAAAGCTATGGGTGAAATTGATTTTGGAAGCGAAGCGGTGGTGATTGAGCGTCTTGTCAGAGGCTTAAACTCGTGGCCAAGTGCCTATACCTATTATAAAGGAAAATCTATGAAAATCTGGCGCGCCGAAGTGATTTCTTTCGAAGGAAATGGAACAAAACCGGGCATGGTTGTAGCTAAAGATAAAGAATCCTTTACGGTTGTATGTGGGAAGGACGCACTTAGAATTTTGGAAATTCAGCCGGAAGGAAAACGAAGAATGAGTGTAAAAGATTTTATGCTCGGATGTAAGCTGGAATTAGGAGAAAAATTGGGAAACTAAAAAGTAGAAAAAGTGTTACTTGAAAGGAGTACTTATGTGGGGATATTACGGTTATTATTATGATCCGACGTATATTTTGGTCATTATAGGACTTGTACTCTGTCTTGGCGCAAGCGGAATGGTAAAAATGACCTACAAAAAATACAGTGAAGTTTATCCGATGCGTCATATGACGGGAGCGGAAGCTGCACAAAGGGTATTACACAGTGCCGGAATTACGGATGTCAGAATTGAACAGGTGGATGGAGAGTTGACAGACCATTACGACCCGAGAGATAAGGTTTTAAGACTCTCACAGTTAAATTACAATACATCCAGTGTGGCAGCCATTGGCGTGGCTGCGCATGAAGCCGGACACGCAATACAGCATAATAAGGGATATTTTCCACTGAAATTCAGAAATGCTATTTTACCGGTGGCGAATTTGGGAAGCCAGTTGGGCATTCCATTAGTGCTCATTGGCTTGATTTTTAGCTTTGGAGATACACTGATTAACATTGGAATTTTGTTGTTTGCGTTTGCGGTTTTATTTCAGGTGGTGACACTTCCTGTTGAATTTAATGCATCAAGACGAGCAGTGAAAATGCTGGAAAATGAAGGGATTTTATACGGAGAAGAACTTTCCGGATGTAAAAAAGTTTTATCTGCAGCAGCAATGACCTATGTGGCTGCGGCGGCATCTTCTGCTTTACAGTTATTAAGACTTGTTCTGCTTGGCAGAAGACGAAGAAGGGATTAACTATGAACATTAGAGAAATCGTTCTGGATATGCTGATGGAAGTGTCCCAAAACGGCACATATTGCCATTTGCTTATCCGAGACGTTTTGAAAAAATACAACTATCTTGAGCAAAGAGATAAGGCATTTATCAAAAAGGTAACAGAAGGCGTTATTGAAAGAAAAATTGAACTTGATTATGTAATCAATTTGTTTTCCAATACAAAAGTTAATAAGATGAAGCCGTTGATACGGGAAGTACTTAGGATGAGTGTCTATCAGATTTTGTATATGGAGCAGGTTCCGGATTCGGCAGTATGTAATGAAGCGGTAAAACTTACGGAAAAACGTAAATTTCATAATCTGAAGGGCTTTGTAAACGGGGTTCTCAGAAATATTGCCAGAAACAAGGAAAGCATTTCTTATACGGATATTTCCGTAAAGTATTCGATGCCGCAGTTTTTGGTAGATAAATTAAGGACTTCTTATGATGAAAAGACGGTAGATGCGATTTTAAAGGCATTTTTGACGGAACAGCCTGTGTCTGTCAGAATGAAGGAAAGTCTATCTGACAGTGAAAAAGAGACTGTTATAGAAGAACTTAAGAAGGCAGGCGTAGAAGTGAATGCGCATCCGTATTTGAACTATGCATATGTACTTAAGAAAGCCGAGGGCCTTGCCAATATCGAAGGCTTTGAAAAGGGAGATTTTACGGTACAGGATGTGAGTTCTATGCTTGTGGCAGAATGCGCCGGCATAGAAGAAAATATGACAGTTCTGGATTTGTGTGCTTCTCCCGGCGGAAAGAGTATGCACATAGCTGAAAAATTAAAGGGCACAGGATTAGTATATTCTTTTGATGTGTCGGAAAAAAAGACAGCGTATATTATGGATAATGTAGAGCGTCTCGGCTATAAAAACGTGGAAGTAAATGTGAACGACGGGACGGTATATAACGAAGCACTGGTTTCAAAGGGGGATGTGGTAATTGCAGACGTTCCCTGTTCAGGAATTGGTGTTATTGGTAAAAAGTGCGATATTAAATATCGAATCAATGAAGATGAGATTCAAAATATAGTAGAACTTCAGAAAAAGATAATGGAAAATGCATGGAAATATGTAAAAAAGGGCGGAACGCTCATATACAGTACATGCACCATCAGCAAGGAAGAAAATGAGGATATGGTGGAGTGGATTACGAAAAACACGCCGTTAACTCTTCAAAGCTTGGATGCATTTCTTCCAAACGAATTATTATCGGATACCACAAAAAAGGGATATTTGCAGTTGTTGCCGGGAATTCACGCCTGTGATGGTTTTTTTATAGCGAGACTGAAAAGAGAAGATTAAGTATGGATAAAAAAGACATTAAGTCACTTAATTTAAAAGAATTGAAAACAGAAATGGAAGCTATAGGCGAAAAAGCATTTCGTGCGAAACAGATGTATGAATGGATGCATGTAAAACTGGCAAGAAGTTTTCGCGAGATGACCAATTTATCTGAGGCACTAAGGAAAAAATGCGAAGAAATGTATGAGTATACTTCACTGGAAGTGGTGCAGGTACAGGAGTCGAAAATTGACGGAACGAGAAAATTTCTGTTTGGCCTTAAGGACGGAAACGTAGTAGAAAGTGTCTGGATGAAATATAAGCACGGAAATTCTGTTTGCATTTCTTCCCAGGTAGGTTGCAGAATGGGATGTAAATTCTGCGCTTCCACACTGGATGGATTGGAAAGGTCACTTTTACCATCGGAAATGCTGGACCAGATTTATGCCATCAGCCGCTATACAGGGGAGAGAGTATCCAATGTGGTGGTTATGGGCAGTGGTGAGCCTATGGATAACTATGACAATTTATTAAAGTTTATTGAATTGTTGACGGATGAAAACGGATTAAATATCAGCCAGAGAAATCTTACTGTTTCTACCTGCGGGCTGGTTCCGAAAATGAAAGAACTGGCAGAGGAAAAACTTCAGATTACGTTGGCATTATCGCTTCATGCAACCACAGATGAAAAAAGACAAAGGCTTATGCCGATTGCCAATAAGTATGGTATTTCGGAGCTGATGGAGGCCTGCAAATACTATTTTGACAAAACCGGCAGACGACTGACTTTTGAATATTCACTGGTGGGTGGTGTGAATGATACGGATGAGGATGCAAGGGAGTTAATTGAACTTGTCAAACCGCTAAATTGCCATATTAACTTAATTCCGGTAAACCCGATTAAAGAGAGGGATTTCGTGGAAAGCAACACCGCAAGGGTGATTGCATTTAAAAATAAACTTGAAAAAAACAAAATAAATGTTACCATTAGAAGAGAAATGGGAAGGGATATTGATGGTGCCTGCGGACAGCTCCGCCGCCGTCATATGAATGAAGCAAGGGAGGTTCGTTGTGATTAAGACAGCATATCTGACCGATACGGGAAGAAAACGGGAACTGAATGAAGATTATGTGTATGCTTCCGAAAAACCGGTAGGAAATTTGCCAAACTTATTTATTGTGGCAGATGGTATGGGAGGACATAATGCGGGAGATTTTGCGTCTGACTTCACGGTAAAGACACTGGTGGAGGAGATAGAAGCTTCTTTTGAAAAAAATCCGTCTATTATTTTTCAGAAAGCGATAGGTGTGGCGAATCAGAAATTAAGAGAGATAGCCGCTGGCGATTTATCGAAAAGAGGAATGGGAACAACGGTTGTGGCAGCCACCTGTCTTGGAAAATATTTACAGGTAGCTAATGTTGGTGACAGCCGTCTGTATGTGGTGAATGATACGATTAAGCAGATAACCACAGACCATTCGTATGTAGAGGAAATGATTCGGAGAGGCAGTTTGCAGAGAGAAAATGCCAGAAGTAATCCGAATAAAAACATAATTACCAGGGCGGTAGGTGCAAAAAGCGACATACAGACTGATATCTATGTGGTAGAGTTAAAGCCGGGTGATTTACTTCTTATGTGTTCCGACGGTTTATCCAATATGTTGGAGGACGAAGAGATGAGGATGATTATTAAACGCCAGAGAGATATTGTGGAAATGGCAGAGGAACTTGTGAAAGCGGCCAATGAAAATGGTGGTAAAGATAATATATCCGTGGTTTTAATTGATCCATTTGCAGATGAGGTGAACTATGATTAAGATAGGTATGATGATAGGCGACCGCTATGAGATTTTGGAAAAAATCGGTACCGGCGGAATGTCGGATGTATATAAAGCAAAATGCCATAAGTTAAACCGCTTGGTGGCAGTAAAGGTATTAAAACAGGAATTCAGTGAAAATGCTAATTTTGTTGCGAAGTTCCGTGTGGAAGCCCAGGCGGCAGCAGGACTTATGCATCCGAACATTGTAAACGTTTATGATGTAGGAGAAGAGGATGATATCCACTATATTGTTATGGAACTGGTAGAAGGCATCACACTGAAAAAATATATTGAGAAAAAAGCAAGGCTTTCCGTTAAGGAAGCAACAAGTATTGCCATTCAGGTTTCTATGGGTATTGAAGCAGCTCATAATAATGAGATTATCCATAGAGATATTAAACCGCAGAACATAATCATTTCAAAAGAAGGAAAAGTAAAGGTAACAGATTTTGGTATTGCCAAGGCTGCTACAAGTAATACAGTTTCTTCCAATGTTATGGGAAGTGTACATTATACATCGCCGGAGCAGGCAAGAGGTGGATACAGTGATGCGAAAAGTGATATTTATTCATTGGGTATCACTTTGTTTGAAATGCTCACAGGACGTGTTCCGTTTCAGGGTGACAGTACTGTAGGTATTGCCATTAAACATATCCAGGAACCGATGCCGTCTCCAAGACAGTATGTGGAAGAAATTCCGGTGTCTGTAGAGCAGATTGTATTGAAATCCTGCCAGAAGAGTCCGGATAGAAGATATCAGACAATGGCTGAACTTATAGATGATTTGAAACAGTCATTGGTTACACCGGAGGTTGCGTTTGTAAAAATGGATGAGTTTGATATGATTGCATCCACACGCATCGTAACAGAAGGTGATATGGACAATATTAAAAAAGAGACTGTGAAAGAAACTCTTGAAGACAGTATGCGTCTCAATATTGATCCTGCGTACCAGGAACAGATGGATGAACTCGGTGATGGTCAGGAACAGGAAGACGACAGAAATCCGAAAATGGAAAAAATCACTTCGATTTTATTTATAATAGCAGTTGTTTTAATTGGACTTGTGATTATTTTATTGGTTGGAAAGACAATTGGTATTTTGAAGTTTAATGATAACGATAACAGTAATCAGGAAGAAGTTATGGATATGGTTACCATGATTGACGTTATCGGAATGGACTATACTACTGCTAAAAGAACGCTGATAGATATGGAACTTCAGTGTGAGCCGGCTTATGTGGAAAGCGATGAATATGCAGAAGGTACGGTTATGGATAGCAGTATAAAAGAAGGCGAGGAAGTAGAACGTTATTCCATCGTTACCTTAACTGTCAGTTCGGGAACCGATGCGATTGAAATTCCAAGCGTGATAGCAAAGAGCTATGAAGAGGCTAAATCGATTTTGGAGCAGGCAGGCTTTGTAGTTACGAAAGCAACAAGTTATTCGGAGGATACAGCAGAAGGTTATGTTATTTCCCAGTCACCGGCGGCCGAGACGAAAGCACCGGATGGTTCAGCCATTACATTGACAGTCAGTCTTGGTAAGGCGGAAACCAAAGTACGTGTGCCGAATGTACTTGGACGTACAGAACTTGAAGCAGCAAATATCCTTGAGGAAGCAGGTTTACAAATTGGTAATATCGGATATACCAACAGCGATGATTTTTCTGCAGATTTGGTATGTTATCAGAGTTCTTCCGTAAACTCTTATTTGGAAGAGGGAAGTAAGGTGGATATTAAAGTGAGCCTTGGACCAAAAGCCGCCACATACAGTTTTAGTGAAAGTATTACAGGTCCGACTAATGCAGAAGACCCATATTATAAAGAGGGTATTGAAGTACAGGTTATTTTAACACCGGCAGGTGGTAAAGAGTTATTAAATACAAAAGTAACTTCTTTCCCAATGGCAGAGGTGAATTACAGGGGAATTACGTCGGCTACGGGAACACTCACATTTATTTATACCGTAACGATTGAAGAAACCGTGATGGAAGATGAAAATGGTGAAACGGTAGTTGTTCCGGCGCGTACAGAGGAACACACCATTCAAAGAACCATCCAATTTGTTCAGGAATAATTTATGCAGGGAAAAATTATAAAGGGAATCGCCGGCTTTTACTACGTGCATACAGAAACAGGAGGTGTGTACGAATGTAAAGCCAAAGGCGTATTCAGGAAAGATAAACAAAAGCCACTTGTTGGTGACAACGTAGAACTGGATATTTTAGATGAAGACAAGAAACTGGGACATATAGCGGCAATTTTACAAAGGCAGAATGATTTGATTCGTCCGTCGGTAGCGAATGTAGACCAGGCACTGATTATTTTTTCGGTGACCAAACCGGAACCGAATTTTAATCTTTTGGACAGATTCCTTATTTTGATGGAGCAAAAAGGACTGCCGTGTATTATTTGCTTCAATAAACAGGATTTGTTTTCGGAAGATGAAAAACAGGAATTGTCGCAGATATATGCAAAAGCAGGACACACGGTATTGTTTGTAAGTGCGCTTTTAAAACAGGGTGTGGATGAACTCAAGGGACTTTTAGAGGGAAAAACAACCACTGTGGCTGGTCCCAGCGGTGTAGGTAAATCCAGTATTATTAACTGTCTTCAGCCGGATATACAGATGGAAACAGGTGCTATCAGTGAGAAAATAGAGCGTGGTAAACACACTACCAGACATTCGGAAATCATTCCGGTAAACGAAAACACATATTTGGTAGATACACCGGGATTCAGTTCGCTTCTTCTTTTTGATTTGGAAAAAGAGGAACTGGCACAGTTTTATTTTGAATTTGCCGAGTACGAACCGGAGTGTAAGTTTATTGGTTGCAGTCATACTCATGAACCGGTGTGTGGAGTAAAACAGGCACTGGATAATGGGGAAATTTCACCTATCCGATACAGGAATTATTGTTTGCTGTATGAGGAATTGGCGGGGAAGAAGAAGTATTAAGAGAAAGTTGTTTTATAGGGTATAAGGGGCTGTCGCTTTAAAGAATGAAAATTTTTAAAGCATCGGCCCCTTTTTCTTACCATTGTCTGTTGTTTACATTTTATGGGTAGATATTTTTATTCAATTGTGAATAATTTCGACGGTTTTTATCTAACTATATGGCATAATATCTTTTACATGGGTAGAATGACTTGCAAAAGAATTGAAATTCTTCTGCCCACAGAACCATTTGGTAATTATATGGGTAGAACCAATTACGTAATAACGTCAATAGTATAAAAGGGGCGGCGCACTATTTTAATGCGACAACCCCTTATTTTACATGTTCAAGTTAAGGAGAAGCATATGGATGTAATACAGGAATGTGTTGCTCACTTTCTAAATCTTGTCAATATAACATCTTATATTTTTCACTTGGCAAATAAGAATATTAGCTGGATATTAGAACCAAATTATCCTGTTACTGATGAGTATTTAGCAAAGAGTGAATTTTATTCAGGACGAAAAAATGATGAAAAAGATGTGGAAAAGAGAAATAATTCATATATTATATGTGATTATATAATTGAAAGCCAATTAAGATGTTCGAGAACCATTGTTTATATTTTTTTGAAACATAGAAAAGGGGGTGAATCACCGTGTGGTATTATATCCGTTGTTGTGAAGAAAAATGTTTCATATGGTGGTCAAAATTTATATTGGATGCTTAAGAAAAAAATAGTGAATGGGAGTAGTACTATCTTGTATCAAAATCTAAAATATAGTTATATTGAAGAAAACAGTATAGTGGAGTATAATAAATTATAGAATTTTCTAAAAAAGGGTTTACAAGTACTTCTTGAAACAATATATAGATTTTAGGAGGTATTCAGTATGATGGAAAATGATGTAATGTTTAGGACTATGGGTGTGGTTATGTCACCGGGGATTGAACCGGATGAAGTTCTAAGGCCGGATGGAAAAGAACTATGTAATTATTTACGTTCTTTGCGAATGGAACTGGCAGCGGCAAACGGAATTGAATACCAATCAAGAAAATGTACCCATAACGGACCATGTGCGGGAACGTGTCCGCAGTGTGATGAGGAAATACAATTTTTAAACAAAGAATTAAGAATAAAAAGTAGAATATTATGCCAAGGAGAAAATTTATGAGTTTGGGTGTGATTGTCGGATTTGGACTGGGATTGATGTTTATATTTCTAGGTATATTTTTTTACAAAAAAAGAAATTGGAAATGTGAAAAAATCAAGGAGTGGGAGGCTGAACCCAAAGCAATCGTAAAAATAACAGGTACAATTGATGCAAATGAAAAAGACGAAAACCATAGTTATCGTTATCGCGGTGAAATACTAATTGATAATGTTTGGTATGTGGCTGAAAGTTGGGATGAGTTTCATAACAAGAGAACCTGTCAGAATGGTGAGGAAATTATGGTTGCATACAGACCAATTGCAGATAATGAAGTTTTGGATTCAATTATGAGTGCGATGGTAGGTGCGCTTATGAACGAAAATTGGGAGGAAAAGAAGCCGCGTTATCGTTTCAAATTTGTGGATGAAAACAAATATGCCAATGAAGGTTCAAGCGGTGGTGCATTTTTTTTTATAGGTTTCGGATTGGTTATTTTACTTATGGTAATTCTTTCCTGGTGCGGAGTAATTAAGTAAAAAAGGACGCACTATGATAATGTGAGATGGAGCTATACACCCAGAGATGAATAATCTTTGGGTGCTTTTTTGTACGATTTATAAATGTATTGTAAGTAAATGCTTATAATAATATTAATAAATTCGAAAAATAAATTTTGCACACAATAATAAAAAGAATTGACGTACGTAAATACGTACGTTATAATATAATCAAAGAAAGGAGTTGATTATATGACTGCTATTAGTGTAACCAAGGCAAGAGATAATATTTATCAATTGATATCAGATGTAAACGCAAACTGCCAACCCATTACTATTACAAATAATAAAGGTAGAAATGCTGTTTTAATTGGGGAAGAAGATTGGAGGGCAATTGAAGAAACATTGTTTCTTATGTCTATTCCTGAAATGGCTGAATCTATTATTAAAGGCGGTAACACTCCATTGGAAGAATGTTTATCAGAAGAAGAGGTGGATTGGTAAGTGTTTAGAATAGTCTATGAGAAACAAGCTGGAAAAGATGCTAAAAAACTCAAATCAGCTGGATTGGATAAGAAAGCAAAAGAATTAATTGAAATCATTAGGATTAATCCATTTCAAACCCCACCTGTATATGAAGGATTAGTTGGGAATCTTCAGGGATATTATTCAAGAAGGATAACTATTCAACACAGACTAGTATATCAAGTATATGTAGAGCCATTTATTGAAAACGAAACGAAATACGAAGGAACAATAAAAATAATTCGTATGTGGATACATTACGATTGAATACGATAAGTGAAAATCACATAAATGACGATACAATGTTGCAAATATTCATTGAAAAAAGAGCCTATTCGTGCTAAACTTTATAAGTTGTAGTGGGCTCTTTTTTATATTTGTTATAAAAGAGTAAATTAAATTCAGAATAAGATAAATGTAAGTGATATAAAGGAGATAGAAAAATGAAACTAGGTATTGTTGGACTCCCAAACGTAGGAAAAAGTACATTATTTAATTCATTGACAAAAGCAGGGGCAGAATCTGCAAACTATCCGTTCTGTACCATTGACCCGAATGTGGGTATTGTGGCTGTACCGGATGAAAGACTGAAACTTTTAGGAGATATGTATAACTCGAAAAAAGTAACACCGGCAGTAATTGAATTTGTAGATATTGCAGGATTAGTAAAGGGTGCGTCAAAGGGTGAAGGACTTGGTAACCAGTTTTTAAGTAACATCCGTGAAGTGGATGCCATTGTACACGTAGTTCGTTGTTTTGAAGATGCCAACGTGGTACACGTAGACGGCAGTGTAAATCCGCTTCGTGATATCGAAACCATTAACTTGGAACTTATTTTCTCAGACCTTGAAATTTTGGAAAGAAGAATGGCAAAAACAGCCAAACTTGCCAAAATGGACAAGGCTGCAGCAAAAGAATTAGATTTATTAGAAAGAATGAAAGAACATCTGGAAGCCGGAAAAATGGCAAGAAGCTTTGAAACAGATGATGAAGATGAACTTTTGTTATTAAACGGATATAATCTTTTAACATATAAGCCTGTTATTTATGCGACCAACGTAGCAGAAGATGATTTGGCAGATGATGGTGCAAATAATGCAGGCGTAAATGCAGTCAGAGAGTTTGCGGCAAGTGAACAGAGCGGTGTTTTTGTTATCTGTGCACAGATTGAACAGGAA
>CAZMND010000025.1:0-24118 GCA_964567585.1 uncultured Lachnospiraceae bacterium | reverse complement strand
TATGAGATATGCCTTTGATATGCTGAAAGCAGAAAAAATAACCTTGGGCGTTTTTGATAACAACCCTTCGGCATATTATTGCTACAAAGCAGCCGGATTTAAAGAAATCCCCATGAAAGAAGATATAGTCTTTGAAATACTTGGAGAAAAATGGAAATGTATAGAATTGGAGGTATAACGAATATAAGAACTTGCCAGGGAACTGCTCTGGATTTGTCTAGGTTTGCGGATGAATCGTTTGATATTACGCTCGTATTAGGTCCGATGTATCATATGTATACAAAAGAGGATAAGCAGAAGGTGTTAGAGGAGGCAATTCGTGTTACAAAAAAGCAAGGACATATTTTTATAGCATATTGTATGAATGAAGCTACCATGATTCAGTTTACCTTCAAAGCAGGAAAGATATGGGATTGTATTAATAATCATATGTTAACCAATGATTTCAGATGCATATCAGAGGAAAAAGACTTATTTGAAATGGTTAGATTAGAAGAAATTGATGAATTGAATGCTTGCTTTGAAAATGTAAAAAGATTAAAGATTGTTGCAGCGGATGGAGCGACAAACTATACGCGAGAATGTGTTGATGCAATGGATGATGCAACTTTTGATATGTGGATGAAATATCATTTTGCAATCTGCGAGAGAATGGATTTGATTGGTGCCACGAATCATGCTTTAGATATTTTTGTAAAAATTAAATAAGTAATTGTTGATATTAGAGAAAAAATGGAGGATACATATGTTGGAGCTGCGAAAAATGAATCTGCAAGATATAAAAGAACAGTGGGAATATGTCACTGTATTGCCAAAGGATGAAAATGGATTAACCAATCCCTACGAGGGAATAACTTTTGAAGAATATGAAACTACTGTATTGCCGGAGCTTATGATGCACGAGAATCCAGTTGGTATGCCCGAATGGTTTGTACCGGAAACATATTATTATTTGTGGGACGAGCAGGTGCTTGTGGGGGAATATAGGATTCGGCATTATTTGACAGAGGCACTTAAACTTGGTGCAGGTCATATCGGATATAGTATCAAAAAAGAGTATCGCGGTAAAGGATATGGGAATAAAGGATTAGCAATGGTTTTGGACATCGCACGGGAAATAGTGCCGGAGGATGAGATATACTTGCGTGTATTAAAAAGCAACATTCCGTCACTTAAAGCTATTAGTAATAATGGTGCTTACATAGCGGTTGGTTAATATTTCGCACGCTTCGCGAGCTCAACAGGGTCACGACCCATAACATAAAAATAGCAGATACATTCTACTTCCAATGCATCTGCCATTTACCATCTCACTATTTCATTTTGTTGTCCCATTCACTACCAAATTCGCCAACGTTGTATACGACTGTGTCTGCAAAGCAGGCTTCTTAATCTTTTTCACAATCAGCTCTCCTGCCAATTTCCCCATATCATATACATCGATATCAACTGTCGTCATTTTGGGCCTTGTTATCTTCGCGTACGGGAAGGCATCAAATGTAATAATCCCCATATCCTGCGGTACTTTCAAGCCTTTATCCTGTAATTTATATATGGCTCCCAAGGCCAAATTATTGTCCGCACAGACAACTGCTTCCGGTCGTTTTTCCAATGCCAAAAATTTCTCCATAGATTCCATCCCAAACTCTACGGTAGACTCCCCGAAACAAATATACTCTTTCGGCAATTTTAATAACCTGTGTTCGTGAAAATCCTTAAACCCCTGCATTCGGTTTTGAGAACCGATATCCGTTCTGGTACCGCCTATAAAAGCCATCCTCCTATACCCTCTTTTATAAAGGTACTCGGTAGCAATTTCACCACTTAAAACATTGTTATTGTCAATCCAACAAAGCTGCGTTTTATGCTCGGGACATCCCAGTACAATATGCGGAAACTGCTCTTTCAAAATCACCTTTTCCAGTTCCTTTGACACAATAGAAATATGTAAAACAAGTCCGTCTACACTTTTTTGTGCAATCACATCTCCCAGAATCTCCATACAGTTCTGCTTCGTTACATTTACCAGATTCAACACATATCCTTTTTGATTCAGAGCCTTTTGAAGCCCCACCATTATTTCGAAAATATGAGGATTTTCAAACGCCAGATTTTTATGGAAATGTACTGCCATCAACACATTTTGGGTGGATTTTCTGGCAAAATTTTGTGCGCGGCGATTCGGATGATAATCCATTTCCTGCATAATTTTTCTAATCCGCTCACAAGTACTATCCGGAATACTTGGGGAATTATTCATTACCTTTGATACTGTAGCCACAGAAACCCCTGCTGCTTTTGCTACATCTTTAATTGTAGTGGCCATACTCTCACGTCCTTCATACTTTTAACACAAGATACCCATAATTTCCAAGTTTATTGGCATCAAAATTATGCTGTAATAATACCTTATCTTTGAGATAATTACCACTGCCTATTTCAGGTATATTTTCCCAAACCACATCTAAGTCTTCCTTATTATCCGCTGCATTTAAAATTACAATTACGTTCTCGTTTTCAGTGCTTCGCGAAAAAGCATACAAAAAGCTCCTCTCCTTTGCAAAAAGAGTTTTATAATCACCTCGTCTTATAGCGGCTTCACGCTTTCTAACTCCGATTAATTCCTTATAGAACGAAAACAATTCACCTTTTGTATCGAATTCCATTTTTCTTCGGTAATCCACTTCCAAATTACCAACAAAACCTTGTTCATCTCCGTAGAAAACGGATGGTACACCCAAAAACATCATCTGGAATACCACCGCCAGTTTCCATTTATCTACGTTTTCCCCGCAAACAGATAAAAATCTGGATACATCGTGGCTATCCAAAAGATTCAACTGTCCATACTGAAGATTTTTACGGTATCGAAGACGCATATTGGTTACTGCTGCGTCAAAAATTGCACTGTCAATTTCACCCTTTGCAAAAAAATAGCTGCAAGACTTCCGAACATCATAATTCATAGTAGAATCAAACATATCCCCCTGCATCCAATGGGCACCGTTCTCCCATACTTCGCCAATAATAAAGCAATCCTTCTTCACACTTCGCACTGCTTTTCTAAATTCACGCCAAAAATCATCATTTACTTCGCTTGCCACATCCAGTCGCCAACCATCAATGTCGAATTCCTCTACCCAATACCTTCCTACTTTCAATAAATATTCCTGCACCTCTTTGTTAGCAGTATTCAGTTTGGGCATAAGTCTCTCATAGGCAAAACACTCATAATCCGGTATTTCATCCGGCGTCTCAGGTCTTATGACCGGATAAGTCAATTTATAAAACCAGTCCACATACTTTGATTTTTCGCCATTTTTTACTACATCTTCAAAGGCAAAAAACTTCCATCCACAATGATTGAACACACCATCGATAATTACTCTGATTCCGTTTTGATGCATGATTTTAACCATTTCTTTAAAATCCTCATTTGTTCCAAAACAAGGATCAATATGAAAATAATCAAGTGTATCATACTTATGATATTCTCCTGCCGCAAAAATCGGATTAATGTAAATGCAGTTAATGCCAAGTTCTTTCAAATATTCTGCGTTTTCTCCAATGCCTTTAATTGTTCCACCAAGATTAGATGAGGTACATACAGGCTCCGTCATATACTCATTCTGAAAAAGTTTTTTATTACAGGCACCGCTTATTTTTCCTGCTGCACTGGCAAAACTGTCCGGAAAAATGTTATATACAACCGCATCCTTGACCCATTCCGGTACATCTGCAATGTCCTCCCTGTGATTGAAAGGAATCTTATAATACTCTGAACGGTCATCTGCCAGAATACTGCGGAAAAAGTCCGAATAATAGTAACTGCTTTCCGTTCCGTCTTCCAGTAAAAAATAATAATAAATCCTATGGAATTTGCTGACAAATTCCGCTTCATAATAATCAAAGTACAAGTCACCGGCTACCTTATTCATCTTTTCCGGATAAAAAATGATTGGATTTTGCCTACAAGCTGTGTCTCCATAAAATAGCGTGACCTTCTGTAAATCGTCCTTGGCCGTCCGAAGACGGATAACGATTTTATCTTCTGCTATCCCATGCGCATATTGTGACATAGGTATATGTAAAACCATTTCTTTTTTCATATATTCTCCAATCTGTTTTAATCATCCCTTCATACCACCGGTTGTAAGCCCCGATACCATATGCTTTTGCACCATCAGAAATACAATCAAAATCGGCATAGAAATAAGCAATGAAGCTGCCGCAAACACCGGCCAGTTTCCGGCAGTTTCCGATGCCTGAAGAGAATATAATCCCGAGGCTAAGGTATAATTGTCACTACCTGTTAAAAATGTGACCGCATAAATATATTCATTCCACACATAAATTAAAATCATTACCGATGTAACGATAATAGACGGTTTTGACAATGGTAGCATTATTTTTACCGCCAACTGAAAATCATTTGCGCCATCAATTTTGGCAGCCTCTTCTATTCCCTTGGGAATCGTATCAAAATATCCCTTCAAATTCCAAAGTCCGAAAATCGCCATTGTTCCTGTGTAAACAATAATTAATCCAATTTTCTTATCTGCAAGTCCCACCGGACTTAGCAAACGATATATCGCAAACATTGATAGAATTGTCGGGAACGCATTTAATAACAGCAACACGTACAAAATCGCCTTCTTCCCCGGAAATCTGTATCTGGAAAACGCATAAGCCGCAGGGATTGCCACTCCCAATGAGATGACCAGCGTGGATACAGATAAAATGGCACTATTTTTCAGCCACAACAAAACCGGTTCATCAAACAAAACTGCTTTGTAATTCCTTAACGTAAATTCTTTGGGTATGAAAGAAAAATCACTGCTCAGCAAATTATTCTGTGCATTAAGGGATACGGAGAAGGCGTATAAAATCGGTATGAGTGCTATAAAACATACCACGATAAAAAATATATTTAAAACTATATCACCGGAGAGGTTTTTGATTTTCTTTTTCATACTTACTCCTCCTCCCTTAATTCATTTCTTGTCATTAATGAAAATACAATCAAAATAATAAATATTAAAATAGATACAGCCGAACTAAATCCATAATTATTAGTAATGAATGCATTTTCATGCGCATACGTAAGAATTGTATGCGTATCGGCTCCTGTTTTTGCTCCAACCTGCTGCGTCAGCAAATAAATAACGTCAAACTGTTTGAAAGTCGTAAAAATAGTGATAATTACACTTGGTGCAATAACCGGCTTTATGAGTGGCAACGTAATATAAAAAGTGCGTTGCAACACATTTGCTCCGTTTAATTTTGCACATTCATAATAAGACATATCTACACTTTGCAAAGCTCCGTCCATAATCATTATCATAAACGGAAGAGCCAGCCACAAATTAACAATAGTACAGCAGATAAATGCCGACGTATCTGAGCTAAGCCAGCTTCTTGCCTCCAAACCCAGTTTTTCCATCCATTGATTTAAAAGCCCAAAGCTTGAATTAAAAATTCCTGTCTTCCAAAGCAGAATGGACACATACCCAGGCATCGCCCATGGAAACATCAGGATTGTTTTATAAAAGTTTTTCAGTTTTAACCGCTTCATATTCAGTAACGAAGCCAAAACAAAAGCAATTATAAGCTGCAAAACCATATTTACAACCGTCCACCAAATAGTTCTTAAAAGTGCTGATAAAAAGCCGGAATCTACTACAAAAAGTGCCGTTTTATAATTTTTAAGTCCCACAAAGGTATAGTTAAACCAGTTATAAATATTCATATTGGTTACGGAAATATATCCCGTATAGAGAATCGGAAACAATACAATTAATCCGATTAAAATCAGTGATGGTGCCGAGTACACATACGGCACCCACAACTTCTTTTTCTTTTTCATAGTCATCTACTTTCTTTATTTCATTGCATCGATAAGCGTCATTGCCTTCTTCTGATTATCTTCAGCCGCTTTTTCAATGTCTGTTCCCTTCATATTCACACTGACAAGAAGATTTCCTGCAACAACAAACATAATATCCATCTCAGGAATATTCGGCATTGCAACAGCTTCTTCTGCAATCGTCTTCATAGTCTGCACTAATTCATCGTTCACTACGGATTCTTCTTCATAACACAATGTATTTGCCGGCGCACAACCACTGATATTGGCCATATCAATTCCCACCTGTGGGGCACAAAGAATTTCCAGTACCTTTGTAATCTCCTCCGATTTGCTCTCTGCTGCCACTTTTAAAACATGCACACCCTGAACACCCGTATACGGGGCCAATGGCATATTTGTTTCATCCACAATCGGCATCTTTGCAAATCCCAAATCTATTCCCGCATCTCTTGCAGTCGGTACAAGCCACGGTCCACCGATGATAGAATCTGCTTTTCCTTCTAAAAACAGTGTATTTACTGTAGAATATTCGCTTTCATTTGGCATATAATCCAAAAATTTATAATGATAATGTAGCGCATCTGTCACTTGTGGTGACGTCAATAAAGGATAGCCTTCCTCATCAATTAATTCGCCACCAAAGCCATGAATCCACGGAATACTGTAATAAGCCGTACTATGCTGTTCCACAAAACCATATCTGCCGTCCTTTGTATTTACCTGCATATATTTATAAAGTTCTTCCGTTGTCTTAGGGACCTCATCCTCTGACATATATGCTTTGTTATACATAAACAGTAATGTTTCATAATAAATAGGCAACTGATACCGGACCCCCTTGTAGGTTGTGGCATCAATTGTCACGTCCATATATTGACTCAACGTTTCTTGGGAAACAAAATCAGTAATCGGTGCCAAAATACCCATTTCAGCATAAACACCCACTTTGTCATGAGCAAAAAAGTACATATCCGGTGCCGCAGATGGGTCATTTCCCACCAGTTTCAACGAATCAGTCAGCCCTTCTTTTTTCTCTAACACAATGTTAATTTCCGGTTCCAGCACACTAAGTGCATCTTCCAACACCTTTGCCACATCCTCTTCTTTATCATGCCAAATAGTGATAGTTACCGGTCCGTCCTGTTTGTCACTTCCACAGCCCTGCAAAAGAATACTACTTAGCAAAGTCATACAAAGAATTACGGAAATAATCTTTCTCATACATAACTCCTTTCTAAAACAAAAGGAACGTTTAAAACTCACTATGTCTTAAGCGTTCCTTTCGATATTTTCACTGATGATTGTTTATTTGTTTTTCTTTTTAGCGATTACAACGCCTGCTACAATGGCAGCTACTACCAAAATAGCAATTACAACAATCACGATTGTAGTTGTAGAAAGTCCGCCTTCTGCGTCGGTTGTATCAGCATCTGTCACGTCTGCAGTATTATCTGTGCCAGCATCTGTTGTAGTCGGTTCTTCATAAGTTACACTGTAATCCTCTGCACCTTTTACTACAACCCAGATATCTTTTCCTGTTTCTACAGAAATATCTGTTGTCTGTACTTCTCCTAAATTACCATTAATAATAATAGAGTTCACCCAGTTTGGTACTGAATATGTATACCAATCACCTTCTAAGGTCAATTCCTGACCCGGCCAGTTAGTGAACACATTTGTTCCATCCGGTGCTGACCATGCCCAAAGACATGGCAATAACCAGTCTGAAGGAACCTGTGCGTGAACAGTTACCATATCTTCTGCCGAAGCTGCCGGTTTTTCGTAAGCCACTTCACCTGTACCATCTGCACTTACACTTACCCACACATCTTTTGCTTCAATAGACAAATCACTTGTCTGTACGGATCCGTCATTTGCATTTACAATAATGGAATTTACCCAATTTGGCACTTTCATTGAATACCAGCCATCTGTGTTAGCTTCCATAGCTTCGCCCGGCCATGCCGCGAAGGCATTTGTTCCATCCGGTGCCGACCACGCCCAAAGACATGGATTGCTCCAAGTATCATCTACTTTTGCATATACTGTAATAGTTTCTACATAAGCCGGAATATCGCCTTCTGTCATTTTGTCATTGCTAAGGCTTGCTTCTTCAGCACTTGCTATAGTAATCCATGCATCTGCATCATTTGTTGTTAAGTCAGCCGTCTGTACAGAACCTTCATTCGCATTGATAATTACATTTGTCATTCCCTTTGGAACGTAGAGGTAATACCAGCCTTCATTTGCGCTGTCTGCCTGCATCGCTTCACCCGGCCAAGCCGCAAAAGCACTGTTTCCATCAGCATCCCAAGCCCATACACATGGATTTTCCCAATCCTGTGGTACCTGGGCATAAACGATATTGTTACTTTCATCAGCTTTTGCCATAGTGCCCGGTAATAAAGTCAGGCAACTGATAGCTAATAAAGCCGAAGCTACTAATTTTAATAATTTTTTCATACCTAGCCCCCTTAAATGAGTTTCATATTTAGTTGCAATAGTGAATTCATCTATTTTGTACCCTCATTGTAGCATTGTACTTTTTTAGGTACAATCATAAGTTAGGTAACCGTTTACCTTGAAAAAACCTTGTTTTTACTGGGTTTTTACTTCTTTTTTCAAAAAATTTTCAGGTAAGTTTCGTAAAAAAATAACGACTAAAGTGATTTTCACTCTAATCGCTATTATTTAGACATTTATACCACAACCTTCGCTTCACTACAGCCAAGCTTATCCTTGGTTACAACTATCTGCTTATCTATTTTTTTCTTAAGGTCCGACACATGCGAAATAATCCCCACAAGTCTGTTTCCTTCACTCAGCTCCGAAAGGACCTTAAGTGCCTGCTGCAGCGATTCCTCATCCAGAGAACCAAACCCTTCATCTACAAACATCGTATCCAATCGCACACCACCGGAAGATGCCTGAATTTCATCCGACATGCCAAGTGCAAGTGCCAACGATGCTTTAAAAGCTTCACCGCCCGATAAAGTTTTTACACTTCGGACAGAGCCATTGTAATGATCAATAACTTCCAAATCGAGACCACTCTGACTGCGATTGTTTTCCGCATCCTTCCGCCTGATCAGTGTATATTGTCCGCCTGTCATAGTTTCAAAACGCACATTCGCTTTCCGCAGAATTCTCTCAAAATAAGCCATCTGTACATATGTTTCCAGCATAATCTTACCTTTTTCATTCTGACGCCCATTAGCGGTATCATTCAATGCTTTCATCATACCATAACGTGCTTCTTTTTGAGCTAACCGGGTGCTTGTTTCCTTCAGTTTCTCCAAAATATTGCGGTTATTCTGAAGGCGTGAATTCACTTCGTCCCTGAGTGCCTTGTACTCTTTTTCTGCCGACTTTGCGCCATCTAATTTACCTTGTTCAGCAATATCATCAATTGCCGGCTTTTGCTCTAACTGCTTGCGGATAGTCTCCATAGAACCTTCCAATGCATGCTTTTCTTTCTTTTTATCCTGTAAAAGCTTCGCATAGTTATCTATGGCAGTTTTCATTTGGTCTTTCTCAGCCACAAAAGACTGTAAAACCTTCTCCGCCCGCTCTTTGCTTTCATATTCCAAGGAATTTTTCAATTCACTTTGCTTTAAAAGAAGTTGTTCATCCTTCGTTCTAAACGTAGCAGCTTCTACTTTTGCATTTTGCAAGTTTTCCTTCAAATACTTGAGTTCATTCTCTTTTTCAGGAAGAGTCTGATTAATTTTTTGTAAAATTTTGCTTTTAGTTTCTAAAACCTTGATTTCATCAGCAATTCCGGACATTTTCAGGTCATACTCATTCGTTTTTTCCTTTAAAGCCACCTCAATACCTTCCACGGTATCAAGTTCCAAAAGACTTTTCGTTTTTACCGTAACAACGTCCGTTTTCTCGGCTTTTTGCCCATTTAGGGTAGCTGCTTTCTGTCCTAACAATTGCATTTTTTCTTCCAGAAGCCGTGTGGATGATTTTTCTTTTTCCAATTCCTCTTTTGAAGGTGCATCTTGCAAAATACTTGCAGGATTTGGGTGGGAAAGGGAACCACAAACCGGACAAGGAGTGTTTTCCATAAGATGCTCTGCTAAAATTCCTGCCTGTCCATCCAAAAACGCCTTCTCCATCTGTTGATATTTATTTCTTGCTATCTCATAAGTATCATAAGCCATCTGATACTCAGCTACTGCCTGAGTATGCTTTTCCGTCATGTCGCATAAGCTGTTATAATCATATGCCAAGCCGTTTAGACTATCCTTAATTCCCCTAACTTCCTTTTCCTCTGCCTTGGCCTTTTCCAGCTTCGTATCCACATTTTGTAATTCTTCTACCTGCTTTTTATCCTCCAAAATGGACTGTTCAAGCTGCTCTGTCTGTTTTGTTGCACTCTCGATAAAATTCTGCGTATGCTTTATCTTACAGTCATTCTCAGCCAATAACTGCTCATTTTCGTTCAAAACCTGATACTGCGGAAGTTTGTTTCTTAATGTAATAATTTTTTCTTCCAGATGTGCAATTTCAGGCTCTTTGGCCTTTGCCTCCTGATGCTTTGCCATAAGTCCGGTTATATCCTCAAGGATAAGCTCCAGTTTTTCCTTATCCTCATAGTACTGCCGACGCTTTTCTTCCTGCTCTTTTGCCTCAGCAAGTTTTTGACTGGCCTCTAAAATTTCAGCTGTTATTTTATTCAGTTTAGTATCCAACGCTTCTTTTTCCTGCAAATCTGCCTCTATCCGGCTTTCCACTGCTTCCATAAGCTCCTTTGAAAGCATTTCCTCTTCCGGAAGTTTTGGCAAAACAGATGCCTTATACTGGCTGATACTGTTCCTCAAATCCTCGCATTCCCGGTTAATGACCTTAAAATCCTCGTTAATCTGTCTTTGCAGGGTTTCAAATTTTTCCGTACTGAAAATATGCCTGAAAATAACAATTCTATCCTCAGTGGAAGCCATAAGAAGCTTCAAAAAATCGCCCTGGGCAATCATGGCAATCTGCGTAAACTGATCCTTATTGACACCCAGAATTTCCTCAATGGTATTGGTCACTTCCGATGTCTTTGTAATGATTCTGCCATCTTCCAGGGTAAGCTGGGCACTCTCATTTTGCAAAGTTACGCCCTCACCACGCATTTTGGGGCGCTCATATTTCGGAATACGTTTAACAACATACTTCTTCCCTTTGCATACAAATTCCAGTTCCACATAGGTATCCGTAAAACTATCTACATATTTGCTGCGAAACATATCTGATTTTCTGTATTTTCCACTGGCTTCCCCATACAAGGCAAACGTGATCGCATCAAAAATTGTCGTTTTTCCCGCGCCGGTGTCACCCGTCACCAGATACAACCCCTGTGTCCCAAGTTTTCCAAAGTCCAGTACCATTTCCTTTGCATAGGGTCCAAACGCTGAAATTGTCAATTTAACAGGTCTCATTCTCTATCCCCCATATTTTCTCGATTTTGTCCAGCATATAAGCCGACTGCTCCGTTGTCATAGGCTGATTATTCATCATTTCATAAAACTGTGAAAAAAGCTGTTCCGGCGCCATTTCCAAACTTTCGCCATCTGCCAGAAGTTCTCTCTCTTCCATAGTCCTTTTGTTTTCATACCGCATCTGCATCAAATTGGGATAAACCGTAGTTAACTTTCCAAAGGCATTTGGAATGTCATGTTCATCTAAAAGTGTAATTTGTACATAACTCTGCGTATCCATCGTTTTATAAAAAGCAGGATCTGTTATTTTTTCAAAATGTCCCTTAATTTTCACCAAATCCCGCATCGGATTCAACTCTCTTGTAGTAACGGATAAATCGTCCTTTTCTAAGAGTTCCAAAATAGTGACACTCTTTTTGTGGTCTGCCTCAGAAAAAGAGTATTTGAGCGGTGTTCCGCAATATCTGACTTTTTCTCCACCAATATTCTGTGGTCTATGAATGTGTCCCAACGCCACATAATCAAACACCTCAAAAACAGAGGTCTCCACATTATCAAGTCCGCCTACTGAAATTTCCTCAGACTCACTTCGCGTAGCCCCTGTGACAAACTGATGACATACAAGAATATTCCGTTCATTTTCCATAATATCCATATGCGAAATTACACACCTGAGTGCATCTGTGTAGTCCTCAATCTTTTCTTCCTCAAAAAAGTGTCGTACATGAACCGGCTTCACGAAAGGAAGCATATACACATTTAGTTTTCCGAATTCATCTTCCAAGATGACCGGCTCAACCTTTCCATTATAAACAGGTGACATATACACCCTACTTTGTCGCATCAGCTTTTCGCCGAAAGCAATACGCTCCGGCGAATCATGATTCCCGCTTATTACAAATACATTCAGATTTCTTTTTGCCAAATTAACAAGAAATTCATCGAACAACGCCACTGCCTCTGCTGAAGGAACCGGCTTATCATACACATCTCCCGATACAATAACACTCGTTATCTTTTCTTCGTCCGCTATCGCAAGAATCTGATGCAATATATATTTCTGGTCTTCTATCATGGAAAAATTATGTACTCTTTTTCCCAGATGTAAATCCGATAAATGTAAAAATTTCATAGCACTCCGCCCCTTTAGTCTTTATAACAGAAAGCAGCATTACGTCAAAGCGTAACACTGCTTTCATTATACATCCTTACGATGCAATTATCAATTTTTCAAATTAACTAAAGTAAGAAACAAGCCCTACAATGAAGATTACCAAAATAATTACCGGCAAACCAAATGTCATATAACCTTTTAACCATTTTGCAACCTTAAGGCCCTTTCCTTCGTTAGCCTCCGCAATAAATTTATCCCAGCCCCAACCATAGCGTGTTGTACAGAAAAGTACAAAAAGTAAGGAACCAACCGGCAATAATATATTGTTTACTGCAAAATCTTCTAAATCCATAACGTTTGTACCGGCACCAAATGGTTTAAAATTACTCCATACATTGAAGCCTAACGCACAAGGCATTGACAATACAAACAACGCTATACCATTAATAATACAGGCTTTTTTTCTGGACCAGTTCCATAAATCCATTGTACAGGAAATAATCGTTTCAAATACTGTAATGATAGTTGATAATGCCGCAAAAGACATAAATATGAAGAATAAACTTCCCCATAGTCTTCCGAGAGGAATATTATTAAAAATATTCGGTAATGTCTTAAAAATAAGGCTCTTTCCATTATCCACTTCCACACCATATGCAAAGCACGCAGGGAAAATAATAAGGCCTGATGTAAATGCAACAAATGTATCCAAAACTGCAACATTGACAGATTCACCCATCAGACTTCTGTCCTTCTTAACATAGCTACCGAAAATCGCCATACATCCCATACCGAGACTCAATGTAAAGAACGACTGATTCATCGCCGCTACAATAACATCCACAATTCCGATTTCCGCCATCGTTTCAAAGTTTGGTATCAGATAGAATTTCAAGCCTTCTGATCCGCCATCTAAAAAGATACTGTTCACCGCTAAAATTACCATAATAACAATAAGTGCAATCATCATAACCTTGGTGATACGTTCTACACCTTTTTGTACACCGATAGAACACACGCCAATACCAATAAGAACTACAATGACCATATAAATAATAAGACGGGTAGGATTTGCCAACATTTCATCATAAATCCCATTAATTCTTGTAGTATCAGCGCCTACAAACTTTCCTGCCGCCATATCCACAAAATACTGCAACATCCATCCTGTTACTACTGTATAAAACATCATCAAAATATAGTTACCTGCCATCGCAAAATAACCATGAATGTGCCATTTGCTCTTTGGTTTTTCCAGTTCCTGATACATTTTAACAACACTTTTACGACTGGCTCTACCCATCGCAAATTCCATTGTCATAACAGGCACACCTAAAACAATAAGACAAATAAGATAAATTAAAACAAATGCACCGCCACCATACTGGCCTACCATCCATGGAAACTTCCATACATTACCGATACCTATGGCACAACCTGCACTCAATAAAATAAATCCAAGACGGCTGCCTAAGGTCTCTCTTTTTACCTGATTTTCCATAAGTCCTCCTATATAAATTAATTAACCTAGAACACTTTACCACAATTTTTATATTTCGTCATCCTAAAATTACATTCAAAATATATCGCCCGCTATTTATTTCCTCTAAACTGGAAAAAAATAGGTGGAAAATGCCGAGTTTTCCACATTTTCCACCATTCTGATGTTTATAACTTTTTCTGTGTCACCTATTTTACGACACTCGTGTCAAAATTCGTTGTCCATTTTAGTCAACACTTTTTAACGTTCTCATAGCGTTTAAAATGGCCAATGCCGCCACTCCAACATCTGCAAAAACGGCAAACCACATATTTGCAATACCTACTGCTGCAAGAATCAAAATAGCCACTTTAATACCAATAGCAAACACAATATTTTCTTTTACAATAGCAAGTGTTTTCTTGGCAATCGCTACCATTTTTGCTATTTTGGACGGTTCATCATTCATAATAACTATATCTGCCGCCTCGATTGCAGCATCAGAACCAAGACCACCCATAGCAATTCCTACATCGGCTCTGGCAAGTACCGGCGCATCATTAATTCCGTCGCCGACAAAAGCCACTTTTCCGTTTGAAGCTTCTATGATTTCTTCAAATATGCGCACCTTATCTCCCGGCAATAATCCGGCATGACACTCTGAAATTCCAAGTCTGTCTGCAACATCTTTTGCTGTTTTTTCATTATCACCTGTGAGCATAACAATTCGTTTTATACCGCAGGCCTTCATCTTATCTATTGCATCTTTTGCATCTGCTTTTATTTCGTCTGCAATAACAATGTATCCACAATACTTCTTATCATAAGCCACATAAACCAATGTTCCGCTTTCATCTGCTTCATTGCTTTCAATTCTCTCTTGTTCCATCAGCTTATAATTTCCCACAAGCAATTCCTTGTCATTATAAACTGCTTTTACACCATAACCGGCTACTTCCCGGACATTTGTCACAAGGTTACCCAAAACCTCACTACCATATGCTTCTTTCAATGAAACCGCTATCGGATGGTTAGAAAAAGCCTCTCCATATGCCGCCAGTTTTAGAAGTTCTTCTTTTGTACACTCCTTGCCGGGTACCACCTTTTGTACAGCAAATGTACCTTTGGTAAGTGTGCCTGTCTTGTCCATAACCACAGAATCCACTTTACTGATAGTTTCTATGTAGTTACTTCCTTTTACCAAAATACCCGCTCTGCTGGCACCACCAATTCCGCCAAAGAAACTAAGCGGAATACTGATAACCAGCGCACACGGACAGCTTGTGACCAAGAAAGTCAACGCTCTGTAAATCCAAACCTCAAAACTCTGCGATAAAATAACAGGTGGTATCACTGCCAACAGTAATGCACTGATAACAACTGCCGGAGTATAGTAGCGTGCAAACTTGCTGATGAAATTTTCCGACTTGCTTTTTTTGTCCGTAGCATTCTCTACCAGTTCCAAAATCTTGGCCACCGTAGACTGACCATATTCTTTTTCTACATTTATTTTAATAACACCCGATATGTTTACACAGCCGCTCAGAACCAAATCGCCGGGTTTAACATCTCTCGGAACACTTTCCCCCGTCAATGCTACTGTATCAAGTGCTGAATTTCCTTCAAGGATTGTACCATCCAAAGGAATTTTCTCTCCCGGCTTTACCAATACCACTTCTCCGATTTTGACCTCTCCCGGGTCCAGTTCTTCTTCTTTTCCATCACGTAGAACCACCGCATAATCCGGCTTAATGTTCATAAGATCCGTAATGGATTTTCTGGAACGGTTCACTGCATAAGATTGGAAGCATTCTCCTACCTGATAAAATAACATAACCGCAACCGCTTCCGGAGCCTCTCCCACAAAGAACGCTCCGATTGATGCGATTGCCATTAAAAAATTCTCATCAAACACCTGTCCTTTTGTGATATTTAACACTGCCGTTTTTACGACATCACCGCCAATTATGAAATATGACACAATGTACAGTGCAAGAATTAAATACTGATTTAATTTTTCGCTTATTGGAAGTGTCAATGCAGACAGCATAATCGCTATACCAAAAGTGATTACACCAATACAAAGTCTTCTAATTCGTTTTTTAAGTTTCTTAGTCATAACTCTTCCTCTTACTCCTACGACACCAGCCTATTTCTCAATCACTGTTACATCCGGTTCGAATTTCTTTACTACTTTCTTGATTTCACCAAGTAAAGTTCCTACTTTTGCATCGTCCACCTCTACAGTAAGCTTCTGTGTCAAAAAAGTCACTTTACTTTCTGTTACACCTTCTAATTTAGCAACTTCCTTTTCAATTTTCTCTGCACAATGTGCACAATCCAAGTCTTCTAATAAATATTCTTTCTTCATAGTATCCTCCTTGTTTTCCGAAGATTAATCTTCTTCCTTAATATGTTCCATACCTTGACTTAAGATAGTAGTAATATGGTCATCTGCCAAAGAATAAAAAATTGTCTTACCGTCCCGTCTGTTCTTAACCAGCTTCATTTGTTTCAATACACGCAACTGGTGTGAAATAGCCGACTGTGTCATATTCAAAATCTGTGCAATATCACATACACACATTTCCGAACACTTTAATACATACAAAATTCTAATTCTCGTAGAATCTGCAAATACCTTAAAAAAATCTGCAAGTTCATATAACTCTTTCTCATCAGGTATCTGACTGTTCACCATCTCAATCGTCTCCGGATGAACATGCATATAATCACAATGTTCTGCTTCTTCTATATGATACATATTACTCCTCCTTGTCTTTTATGAACATATGAATAATTGTTCATATATTCATAATACTCCTTTTTATATTAATGTCAACCTTTTTTTCTAAAAATTAAAAAATTTTATTTGTAATATTACTATAAATCTGCTATACTCCTAAATAGTTTGATAATCAAACTATTTAAATATAATACGAAAGCAGGTACTTATTTTGAGAGATTTTTTTATTACAACAGACTCGAACTCAGATTTACCACAGGAATATATCGAAAAATTCGGAACAACCATTATTCCGCAGTACTATTCCTTCGGTGATACAGTTTATGGTGACGAATTAAATATGGCTCCGGCAGAATTTTATGAACGTATGAAAAATGGTGAACTGCCTTTGTCACAGGCAAATAATCCCGCTGTTATTGAAGACAAATTCCGTGCGATTTTAGATAAAGGCGGCGATATCATCCACGTTGCATTTTCTTCTGCTTTAAGCGGAAGCTACAACAATGTTTGTATGGTCGTAAATGAATTAAAGGAAGATTATCCTGACGCAAAAATTACTGTAATTGATTCCTTAAACGTTTCTTTGGCAGAATCCATTATGGTAATCAAAGCAAACGAAATGAAAGCAAATGGTGCTTCTTACGAAGAAATCGTAGAAAAACTTGAAGATATGAAAAATCATATGAACGTATGGTTCACAGTAGATGATTTATTCCACCTTCAGAGAGGTGGCCGTGTAAGTAAGGCCGTTGCTGTAGTTGGTAGTGCACTTAACTTAAAACCTTTCCTCTACGTAACAAATGAAGGCGGTTTATCTTCTGCCGGAACAGTACGCGGAAGAAAGAAATCTCTGAAAACTATCGTAGAACGTATGAAAAATTCACTTGGCGACGCTCCTGACTATACATTACCTGTTGGTATCGTTCACAGTATATGCCTTGAAGATGCACAGGCTGTTGCTGATATAATTAAAGAAGAAACACAGTTTTCTAACATTATCATCAACGATATCAGCCCAAGTATCGGAACACACGCAGGTCCTGGCGCGATTGGTATTCTTTACTATGGCGGAGAAAAACCTGCAGCAAAATAATATAAAACTAAAAAAGTCCGGCGTCAAAACGACGTCGGACTTAAATTTTCTTACCAGCCAAATAACATAGCTGCTCTATTCATACCTGTATACATCTGTTCTTCCAAAACAGCTGCAAAATTTTGTGTCTCACCCATTTTCAGAGGATTTTCATTTTCTGTGGATATTTCATTTTGTACATCAAGTTTTCCATCCAGCACATCATCACTGATTGGTTGAATCTTATCCATGCTTTTTGAAGTTACTCTGTTAGGGTTGTATATATATCCTGAAAATCCTACAGAGCCAATTGCTCCAACTCCCATAAAATCTCCTCCTTTTATTTCTCCTTCGCCAAAACTTCCAGAATCTCCGTCTTGGCTTTTTCTATATCCTCATTCGGCATCGCTCTCTTCACCTGGAAACCAATCCAAAAATCAGATACTCCATCTACTATCAGTATAACACCTATAATTCTAAATGCAAGTGTTACAGCTGAAAATGGATTAAATAATAACAATACACCTAATCCGATTGTCGCAGCCGCAATAATAAGCGCTACCCACCAAAATCTGTATTTGAAAGTTGCAAGTTCAATACTGTGCTTTAAATCCAGCAAACCATGAATCACAATAATTCCACCTACAATCATCGGAAACAGTGATAATACAAACTCCGGCTTCAAAATCATAAAAACACCTATGACAATCAAAATTACTGAAAATATCATCCCAAATCCGGTCAAAATACTTCCTTTTTTCGACCAGAAGGAAAGAGCCAGATAGATAATCCCGACTACCAGAATAATACCACCTAAAATATAATTAGCGGCATTTGCAACTACCTCCGGCCAGATTGTAAAAACCAGTCCAACTAAAACACTTAATAATGAAGTTGCAATCCAACTGCCTTTGATACGTCTGTACTTACTCTTTACTTCAACCACTTTCATATACAGCCCCCACAATCAAATTTATCAGTCAAGTATATTATAACATAGTCTCTTTTCTAATGGTATAAAACTTCTATTAAAGTTAGGCCTTTTGCTGGTGCAAGCATTCCTGCATTTTGCCTATCCAGTGATTCCAATGCTTCTTTAACCGACTCTACACTGCGTTCCGAAAGACCTACCTCTATCAATGTTCCGGACAAAATCCGCACCATATGATATAAAAAACCGTCCCCTTTATACGTCATGATAATCTCATCACCGCTTTTTTTAATATCGATGCTTTCAATCGTTCTGACTGTGGACTTCTTTCCCCTCTTAGTTGATGTAAATGCCTTGAAATCGTGGTTTCCCACCAAAATATCCGCGGCCCTTCGCATCTTTTCAACATCTAAGGTTTGTTCTACCACGTGCACATATCTTCGGTCAAAAACATGCGGTATATTTGAATTCACGATCCTGTACTCATAAATTTTACCAATTGCATTCAGACGCGCATGAAAACGTTCCCCGGCCTCTTTTAAAGAAATCACCGCTATATCTTCCGGCAGATACTGATTCATATAATTCATAATCTGCGTTTCTGACATATTGCTATCTACTCTAAAATGCGCCACCTGACCTTTAGCATGAACACCGGCGTCGGTTCGTCCCGCACCGTGTACTTCCACTGGCGTACCTGCCATTTTCGACAAAATATTCTCCAGTTTTCCCTGAATCGTATTATCCGTACTCTCCTGTTTTTGCCAACCCTGATATTTACATCCTTCATATTGCAAAACTATTCGGAAATTTCGCATTCTGCACCATCGCCTTTCATAATGCCTTCTATCACTTCATATATTTCATCTCTGCCCTGCTTGGTCTGCGCAGAAAATGGAATAACAACTGTTCCTTTTTCTACTTTTAATCCTTCCTTCACCATTTTCACATGTTTCTGAAGCTGATTTCGGCTTATTTTGTCCGCTTTGGTAGCAATAATGATGGGTTTGAAACCATTGTCCAAAATCCAGCTGTACATCTGCTTATCATTTGCAGATGGCTCATGGCGGATATCAATTAAAAGAAATACGGCTTGAAGTCGTTTTGATTTTTTCAAGTATCTCTCAATCATTTTGCCCCATTTTGCCTTAATTTCTTCACTAACCTTAGCATATCCGTAACCCGGCAAATCTACAAAATATATTTCGTTATTCACATTGTAAAAATTGATTGTCTGGGTCTTTCCCGGCTGAGAACTGGTTCTTGCTAAAGATTTTCTGTTCATAAGAGCATTAATGAGAGACGATTTTCCCACATTACTCTTTCCCGCAAATGCAATTTCAGGCAATGTATTTTCCGGTAATGTACTGGTAATTCCGCAGACGGTTTCCAGTGCTGCACTTTTAATAATCATATCCTATCCTCTAGGCAATGAATGCCTCGTTTATTACTTGTTCCATTGTTTCTACAAAAATAATTTCAACGCCCTCTTTAATTTCATCAGAGACTTCATCTATGTCCTTCCTGTTATCATCAGGAACCAATACTTTTTTAATACCGGCATTTTTGGCGGCCAGTACTTTCTCTTTCAATCCACCAATCGGAAGCACTCTTCCACGAAGCGTCACTTCCCCGGTCATAGCCACGAGGGGATTAATCTTTTTACCTGTCACAGCAGATAAAATAGCCGTTGCCATCGTGATACCTGCCGAAGGACCGTCCTTGGGCACTGCTCCTTCCGGCACGTGAATGTGGAAATCATTTTCCTTAAAGAATTCAGGTGCTACACCATAGGACTTTCCTACACTGCGGACATAACTTAAAGCAGTCATAGCCGATTCCTTCATAACGTCTCCCAGTTTACCTGTAAGCTGTATTTCACCTTTTCCGGGCATTACATTCACTTCTATTTCTAAAGTATCTCCGCCTACACTTGTCCATGCAAGACCTCTGACAATACCGACTTCTGCTTTTTTTGCCGCCTTATCCTTCTGATACTTCTCTTTCCCGAGGAAATCCTTAAGATTTTTATTGTTGACTTTTATAGTCAATAATTTATCATCGCTCTTTTCTGCTTTTTGTCTGGCTGTCAAAATATCTTTCGCAGCTTTTCTGCAAATTTTCGCAATCTGTCTTTCCAGTTCACGGACTCCTGCCTCTTTCGTATAACTGTCAATAATCGCTTTGATTGCACTATCAGAGATAGTTAAATCCTTTTTGGTCAGACCGTTTTTTTCAAACTGCTTTGCAATCAGATGTTCTTTTGCAATATGGAATTTTTCATTGGCTGTATAGCTGCCAACCTCAATTACTTCCATACGGTCAAGAAGCGGCTTTGGTATGGTCTGTACGGAGTTTGCCGTGGCAATAAATAACACCTGTGATAAATCCACCGGTATTTCTACATAGTGGTCGATAAAGTGTTTATTCTGCTCTGAATCAAGCACCTCCAAAAGTGCCGAAAAGGTATCACCTTTATAATCATTGCTTACTTTATCGATTTCATCAAGAAGCATAAGCGGGTTATTGACACCTGCCTGTTTTAAGCCGTTCACCATGCGTCCCGGCATCGCTCCCACATAGGTCTTTCTGTGTCCGCGGATTTCTGCTTCATCCCTTACACCACCTAAACAGATTCTCACATACTTTTTACCGAGTGCATCTGCCACGCTTCTGGCAACAGAGGTTTTACCGGTTCCCGGCGGTCCCACAAGGCACACAATCGGGCTGTCGCCCTTACCTGTCAAAACACGTACCGCCAAAAATTCCAGAATACGTTCTTTTACCTTTTCCAGCCCGTAATGGTCTGCATTTAACACGTCTTCGGCATGCGCCAAATCCACATTATCCTTAGATGATTTTTTCCACGGAAGCGCCAAAAGAGTTTCTATGTAGCCTCTTTCCACCGCGCTTTCGCTGGATGCGTCCGAAAGTGTTTTTAAACGCTCTATTTCCGTTTTTATCTTATCCTTGACACTTTTATCAGCCTTTAATTTTTTCAAGGCTTCTTCGTACTTATCCGGCTCGGAAGCCTTACCTGTATACCCGAGTTCTTCCTTGATAAAGCCCATCTGCTCTCTAAGAACATACTCTTTCTGATGTTTATCAATACGTTCTCTTACCTTTGCAGCAACATCCGATTTAATGCTGGCCATATTGATTTCATTTGATAAAACAATGGCGACTTCTTCCATTCTTTTTGAAATACTTAAGATTTCCAAAATCTCCTGTTTTTTCACAAAACTGATTGGCATTCCTGCAATCATCTGGTCAGCTAAGCTTCCCGGTTTTTTCACCGAATTAAAATGGGCTATAAGTCCGTTTCCAACCTTCGGATAGTAGTTAGCATACTTTTTAAACAAGTCTTTAATATATCCAATGTACGCTTCCCGTTCTTCGTCTCTTTCAAAGTCCTCTACGGACTCTAATGTTTCTACCACTGCCGACAAAAACTCTCCGCCTTCATTCACAGAGACAATTTTTCCTCTGGAAAGACCCTCTACAAAAAGACTTACAACTCCGTCTTTTCTTTTGTGCATCTGCTTAACCCTGGCAATAGCACCAACTTCATAAATATCCTCTGCGGTTGGATTCTCCGTTGCAGGACTTTTCTGTGACACCAAAAACAGCGTTGTTTTTTGTTCCATGGAAATTTCCGCCGCACGAATGGATTTTTCTCTATTTAAATCAAAATGAAGCATCATATCCGGCATTACAACAAGTCCACGAAGTGCAATCACCGGCATGCTTTTTTGCATTGTATTCTCTTCCATAATATTCCCTTTTCATCTATTACAAAGACCGCCACATATAGTGGCGGCCCTCAATCATTTTAATATTAACGATGTTTCGTAATCGGTTCGCCTGTACCTTCTACTGCATCTTTTGTGATAATACATTCCACAATTGTATCATCTGATGGAATACGATACATCACATCCATCATAACCTTTTCCATAATAGAACGAAGTCCTCTGGCACCTGTTTTTCTTTCAAACGCCTGGTCAGCAATCGCTTCAATTGCATCGTCTTCAAAGGTTAATTTTACATCATCGAAATCAAATAATTTCTGATATTGTTTTACCAATGCACTCTTTGGCTCTTTCAAAATACGCACTAATGCATCTCTGTCTAAGCCTTCCAAGGATACATTAATCGGTACACGACCTACAAATTCCGGAATCAAACCAAATTTTACAAGGTCCTGCGGAACGATTTCTTTGAAAATCTCACCGATTTCTCTGGAACTTTTCTTCGCGATTTCTGCGTTAAAACCAATAGACTTTCGGTCTAATCTCTTTTCAACAATTTTCTCAAGTCCGTCAAAAGCACCGCCACAAATAAACAATATATTAGATGTATCTATTTGAATAAGCTCCTGATGCGGATGTTTTCTTCCACCTTGCGGAGGTACACTGGCTACAGTACCTTCTATGATTTTAAGAAGTGCCTGCTGAACACCTTCCCCGGAAACGTCTCTTGTAATAGACACATTTTCGCTTTTCTTTGTAATTTTGTCAATTTCATCGATGTAAATAATACCGTATTGCGCACGTTCTACGTCGTCATCGGCCGCCTGAATAAGCTTTAACAGAATATTCTCGACATCTTCACCCACATAACCGGCTTCGGTAAGTGTTGTGGCATCAGCAATAGCAAACGGAACGTTAATAATCTTTGCCAAAGTCTGGGCAAGATATGTTTTACCTGAACCTGTCGGGCCAATCATAATGATATTACTCTTCTGTAATTCTACACCGTCATCTTCTTTTTGTGACAATACACGTTTGTAATGATTGTAAACAGCAACTGCCAATACCTTTTTTGCTTCTTCCTGACCAATAACATATTCATCAAGAAAATTCTTAATTTCCACAGGTTTGAGCAAATTGATATCCATCTCATCAGTTTCCATCTCAACATCTGCATCATCGAATTCTTCCATAATGATATCACTACAGATTTCTATACATTCATCACAAATATATACCCCGGAAGGACCGGAAATCATTTTTCTTACCTGTCCCTGTGGTTTGCCGCAAAAAGAACATCTTATTCTGTCATCAGAATTCTTTCCTGCCATATTTCATAACTCCTAAAATCTGTTTTAGTCTTCCACTCTGGAAGTAATTACTTTATCAATCAAACCGTACTCGACAGCTTCCTGAGCTGTTTTCCAGTTATCTCTTTCTGTATCGGCAGCAATTGTCTCATAATCCTTGCCTGTGTTTTCAGCAAGCATTCTGTTCAATTTTTCTTTTGTTTTTAAAATATGTCTTGCTGCAATTTCGATTTCCGTAGCCTGGCCTTTTGTTCCGCCAAGCGGCTGATGAATCATAATTTCAGCATTCGGAAGTGCGTAACGTTTTCCTTTTGCACCACCTGCCAACAAAAATGCGCCCATACTTGCAGCCATACCGATACACATTGTAGAAACATCACATTTGATGTACTGCATTGTATCATAAATAGCC
>CAZMND010000024.1:0-25073 GCA_964567585.1 uncultured Lachnospiraceae bacterium | reverse complement strand
ATTAGACGAAGCAGAAGCAGCAGGCGCAGATTACGTAGGCGGCGAAGAATTAATTCCAAAGATTCAGAACGAAGGTTGGTTAGATTTCGACGTTGTTGTTGCTACACCTGATATGATGGGTGTTGTTGGTCGTCTTGGTAAAGTACTTGGTCCTAAAGGTTTAATGCCAAACCCTAAGGCTGGTACAGTTACAATGGACGTAACAAAAGCTATCGCTGATATCAAAGCCGGTAAAATCGAATACAGACTTGATAAAACAAATATTATCCACTGTCCACTTGGAAAGGTTTCTTTCACAGAAGAACAGTTACAGGATAACTACAATGCATTAATGGATGCTATTCAGAAAGCAAAACCATCAGCATTGAAAGGCCAGTACTTAAGAAGCGTATCTCTCGCTACAACAATGGGTCCTGGTGTGAAACTTAACACAGCTAAATTATCATAATGGATATACTGGAAACCACTCGATGAATGTCGGGTGGTTTTTTGTTGTGTGGATAAAATAATTTTTTATCAAAAACTTGTTCTCAACATATGTAAACAATAAGTTTGTAAAATGCATTGAACTTGTTTTCAACATTTGTTATAATAAGTTTGAAATAATAAAAGGAGTGGTTTTATGAATAATTTTGAATTGCGTACAGATATTGAAATTGTAATGGAATTATTGAATATAACTGCATCAGACATTGCTGATAGTGTTGGTGTAACACCGACAACTATTTCACGATGGAGAAAAAATGATGAACAAGCAACAGATTCTAATTTAAATGCCTTCTATAATTTCGCATTTAATAAAGGTATCCGACTTAACAAAATTAAAGAACAATTGTTTAAGGAAGATTGCGGAATTAATTCAACGATACTTTTTCATGGAGCGAAGACCTATATTGAAGGACAGATTTCTACAGAAAAATCTAAAAATACAAACGATTTTGGCCAAGGCTTTTATTGTGGTGAAAGTTTGGAACAGTCTGCCATGTTTGTGGCAAACTATCCGGAATCATCACTTTATATTTTAGAATTTGAAAAAAAAGATTTGAGGTATACACAGCTTAACGTTGACCGTGATTGGATGCTTTTGATTGCATATTTTCGTAATAAATTAGTTGGTTATGAAAAACATCCTATTATAGTCAATTTACTTTCAAAACTCGAAGGTGTGGATTATATTGTGGCACCCATTGCAGATAATAGAATGTTCGAAATTATAGATAGTTTTATTGAGGGCGAAATTACCGATGTTCAATGTCAGCATTGTTTGTCAGCGACGAGTCTTGGTAATCAATATGTGTTTGTTACGGATAAAGCACTGGGACAGCTTAAGATATTGCGGCATTGTTATTTGGCGTCGGATGAAAAGGCATATTATCTTTCGAATAAGAGGGAAGAATCACGTATTGGAAATGACAAAGTGAAAGTTGCCCGTAAGCAATACAGAGGTCAGGGCGAATATATAGAGGATATTTTGAAATGAAGAAAATTGATGAAAATGGTTTGAAATTGTGTAAAATGCAGGCGGATTTATTTGTTACATCCGGAATAGAGATGGACTGCAGTTCTTTGATATTTATGAGAAGATTTATGAATTCCAAGGTCGCAAGACGAATGGATACGGGCGATTTTTTGTTTGAAGCTTGTGATGTCAATCAGATTATAGATGAGATAAATATCGAATTTGGCAGAAGCTCATATGGAAAAGAAAAGTATACAGAAGATGAGTTGTATTGGATGGGATATCTTTATCGTTATTGGTCATATACCCATCAAAAAAACAGCAAACAAATATATAAACTTATTAAACCCAAAGAACTTCGAGATTTATATTATCCATATCATTCACTTGACCCTGCGCAAGCTATCGAAAGAATTTTGGAGGCCAAAGGTTTAGCGGAAGAAGATTTTACTGCAAGGGGCGTAAAAATCATGCGTGAGGTTATGAAAAAAGAGGGAAAGTGAATTGTGTTTTGGAAATAGGAGGAAAAATCTAATTTTTTTTCCTATTCTGCCGATATATATGGTATGATTAGATAGGCAGTTTGTATCTTCATGGAAGAAATTTGTATCACGGAGGATAAAAATGAAAGTTGTTATTCTGGCAGGAGGCTTGGGAACGCGTATCAGCGAGGAAAGCCATTTGAAACCAAAACCAATGATTGAAGTGGGCGATGCGCCTATTTTGTGGCATATCATGAAATACTATTCCTCCTATGGCTTCGATGAATTTATTATTTGTTGTGGCTATAAAGGATATGTAATCAAAGAATATTTCGCGGATTATTATTTACACAGAAGCGATATCACATTCGATTTTTCAAACAACAATGAAATGATTGTGCATAACAACGTGGCTGAGCCATGGAAAGTGACAGTTGTAGATACGGGTTACTCTACCATGACCGGGGGACGTTTAAAACGCGTGCAAAAATATATTGGCGATGAAACGTTTATGATGACTTACGGTGATGGGGTTTCCAACGTTGATTTGAATGAATTGCTGGAATTTCATAAGAAAAACGGGAAAGCTGCTACAATTACAGCGATTCAGCCGGGCGGACGTTTTGGTGTGCTTGATATTGATGAAAATCAGAGCGTTAAGCAGTTTTCTGAAAAGGCAAAAGAAGACGGCGGCTGGATTAATGCAGGTTTTATGGTGCTTGAGCCGGAAGTGTTTAATTATATAAAAGGGGATGAAACCTTTTTTGAACGCGAACCGCTTGAAAATCTGGCACATAACGGGAAATTAGCGGCGTACAAACATTATGGTTTTTGGAAATGCATGGATACGCTTCGCGACAAAGAGGCTTTGGACTTTTTGTGGAATTCAAAACAGGCGGCTTGGAAACGCTGGTAATAAGTGAGGAAGAATTATGATAACAAATCAGTTAGAAAAAGACTTACAATATACATTTTCAAAATTGTCTAAAGAGGAAATTGAGAAACTCACAGGCTCATCCGTATTAATTACGGGTTGTGCGGGCTTTTTGGGATTTTATTTCGTACATTTCTTGTATTATTTCAGAGAAACTTTGAAATTAAAGAAGGTAATCTGTCTCGACAACTTTATGTTAGGCTATCCGAAATGGCTTGATGAGATTGGTGCGGATGGAAGATTTTTGGTAAAGAAGTTTGATATTATTTCTGATAAGATTGATTCTATTGAAGAAGCGAAAGACGCTGATTTTATCATACATATGGCATCTATTGCATCTCCGATGTTTTACAGACAATACCCGATTGAAACATTGGATGCAAATATTTGGGGACTTAGAGGATTATTTGATTACTATAAAGAAAAAGATATTAAAGGCTTTTTATTCTTTTCATCCAGTGAAATTTACGGCGATCCGGCTGCGGATAGAGTTCCGACAGATGAGGAATATCATGGTGATGTGAGTTGTACAGGGCCAAGAGCCTGCTATGATGAATCCAAACGATTTGGTGAGACGATGTGTATGCTTTTTGCAAAGCAGTACAATATGCCGATCGGTGTGGTAAGACCATTTAACAACTATGGTCCGGGTATGAAAATTAATGACAAACGTGTTCCTGCGGATTTTGCCAAAAATATTGTGGAAGGTAACAATATTACGATTTTATCCAGTGGGACACCGAGCCGTACCTTCTGTTATATTGCAGATGCAATTACCGGCTATTTGAAAATTTTATTACATGGAAAATACGATTATTTCAATATAGGCATTGAAAAACCGGAAATTACGGTAGCGAAGCTGGCTGAAATTTACAAGGCCCAGGGTGAAAAGATTTTTGGATATACGGGAACGGTTGAATATGCGGTTTCAGAGGACAAGGATTACCTCACAAACAATCCGCAGAGACGTTGTCCGAAAATAGACAAGGCCAAAGAAATTTTAGGCTATGAGCCGACGATTTACGTAGAAGAAGGTGTTGGACGTTTCCTTCAGTTTATTAAGGAAAGTCCGGAGGAGAATTTACAATGGTAACAGTATTTGGACTGGGATTTGTAGGGCTTACAACAGCCTTGGGGTTTGCACATCTGGGATATAAGGTGTATGGCGTTGATGTGGATACGGAACGTAAAAACACATTACGCGACGGAAAACTTCCATTCTTAGAACCCAAAATGGAAGATGTGTTAAAGGAACATTTAAATAAAAATTTCTTCGTGACAGAGAATGTAGAAGAAGCGATTAAAGACAGCAGTTATGTTTTTTACTGTGTGGGAACACCATATGGACAGAGCGGACAGGCAGATTTGACGTATCTGTTCAGCGCCATTGATGCGACTGTAGAGGCGATTAAAGATGATAAAGTGAGAGTGCTGGTAACAAAATCCACGATTCCACCATCTACAACGGCAGAAAAAATCGTACCTTACGTAGAGGCGAAGGGGGATGTGGCAAAGAATATAAGTGTGGCCAACAATCCGGAGTTTTTGCGCGAAGGTCACTGCTGGGATGACTTTATCGGCGCGGACAGAATTGTACTTGGCTGCAACGATGAAAACGGCAGGGAAATGCTTAAAAAGTTATATGAACCGATGCATGTGCCTACCTACTGTGTATCACCTTCCACCGGTGAATTTATTAAATATTTATCCAATACATTGCTTGCCACAATGATTAGTTACTCTAATGAAATGGCCCAGGTGGCGGATACCATTGGGGGAATTGATGTGGCGGATGCGTTCCATATTTTGCATATGGATAAAAGATGGGGCGGCTGCAATATGACAAGCTATGTGTATCCGGGTTGCGGTTATGGCGGTTACTGTCTGCCGAAGGATACTTCCGCTTTGCTGGCACAGTCAGTAGCCAAAGGATATGAACCACAAATACTTAAAAATGTTATTGCGGTAAATGATGAAAGAGCTGCTATGATGGCAAAATATATTGCGGGGAAAGTGGACAAGAACGGCATCATTGGTATTCTTGGTTTGTCTTTCAAACCGGAATCTGATGATGTCAGAGATACTGCAGCTTATCGGATTATCAGGGAATTAAATAAACTGGGCTATAATAAAATTGTAGCTTATGACCCGGTGGCAATAGAAGAGTTTAAGAAAAAATATAAAGACATCGACATTACATATATGGACTCGGCAAAAGCAGTTTATGACGCGGCAGATGGAATTGCCATAGTCACTGCGTGGAATGAATTTAAACAAGTGGCAACTATGGGCGAAAAGCCAATTTTTGACTGCAGGTATATGTTTTCGAATATGTAAATAATTTGAGGGAGCAATAAATATGAGAGAGAAGATTTTAGAATTAGTAAAAGAATATTATAAAGAAAATCATCAGAAGAAAGAATATGAGCCGGGCGACAGAATTAACTACGCCGGCCGTGTTTATGATGAAGAAGAACTTTGTAATCTTGTAGATTCCGCATTGGAATTCTGGCTTACCGCAGGGAAATATACAAAAGAATTTGAATCAGGGCTTGCTACGTATCAGGGAGTTCCGTTTTGTTCGTTGGTGAATTCGGGTTCATCTGCCAACCTTCTGGCAATCGCAGCCCTTACTTCACCGCTCTTAAAAGAAAGACAACTTAAAAAAGGCGATGAAATTATTACCGTGGCAGCAGCTTTCCCGACAACCGTAGCACCGATTTTACAGGTTGGAGCAGTACCGGTATTTGTGGATATTGATATTCCATCTTACAATATGGACGTAACCTATTTGGAAAAGGCATTATCTGAAAAAACAAAAGCTGTATTTATAGCACACAGCCTTGGTAATATCTTTGATTTAAAAACCATCAAAGAGTTCTGCGACAAACATAATTTATGGCTTGTAGAAGATAACTGCGACGCTCTCGGCGGTACATATTTGATGGATGGAGTGGAAAAGAAAACAGGTACGATAGGTGATATCGGAACTTCCAGTTTTTATCCTGCGCATCAGATGACGATGGGTGAAGGCGGTGCGGTTTATACCTCAAATCCACTTTTACATAAAGCCATCCGTTCAATGAGAGACTGGGGAAGAGAATGTATTTGTTCAGGCGGTCAGGACAACTTGTGCGGACACAGATTTGACGGACAGTTCGGTACACTTCCACAGGGATATGACCACAAATATGTATATTCTCACATCGGATATAACTTAAAAGCAACAGATATGCAGGCGGCAATCGGTGTGGCTCAGCTTAAAAAATTACCGGATTTCGTAACAAAACGTCAGGCTAACTGGGATTATTTGAGAAGCAATTTAGAGGATTTACAGGATGTGCTTATTTTGCCGGAAAAAGGTGAAAATGCTAAGCCTTGTTGGTTTGGATTTATTGTATCGGTAAAGGATACTTGCAAAAAATCAAGAAATGAAGTTGTGGCATATTTGGAAGAACACAATATTCAGACAAGAAACCTGTTTGCAGGAAATATTTTACGCCATCCATGCTTTGAAGGTCTTGTAGAAGGCGTGGATTACAGAGTAATCGGAGAACTTGAAAAAACAGATTTTGCTATGTATAACAGCTTCTGGGTTGGTGTATATCCGGGTATGACACAGGATATGCTTGATGAGATGGTTAAGAGAATTCACGAAGCAGTGAAATAGGAAAGCGAGGAAAACTTATGATTAAGGGTATTTCGATTTTTGATTGCTCGTTAAGAGAAATTGGATACCAGACAGGCTGGTATTATTCAGATAAAACAGTACGCGATATTTATAATTTTGCCCAGACAAAAGGCATAGACTACGTGGAACTTGGATTTTTCCATAACGAACAGGCGGACCCCGGCAGAGGTCCTTTCCGTTATTGCAGTCTTCGCGATGAAGAAATCAGGGAGATTTTCCGTTCAACAAAGAATATTACAAAACTTTCAGCTATGAGAGATATCCAGAGACCACTTACGGATTTACTTCCTGCAAAAGACAGTATTGTGGATACAATCCGTATTTTGACAAGATCCCATGAAACGGATTTAGATGTTTTGGATAAATTTGTAACAGAGTCTTTAGAACTTGGTTATGAAACTTTTATCAACTTTACAAGTGCGGGACATAACAGCATTGAGCAGAACATTAAGTTTGCTGAATTTGCAAAAGCAAAGGGTGCGCATGCAATTGAGTTTGCAGATACGGAAAGCGTTATGACAGAAGAATATGTACGTAACACAATCCGTGAATGCCACAACGTAGGCGTCCGTCTTGGCTGCCATTTCCATGACAGAAACGGTACTGCGGAAATGCTGGCGGACATTGCCATTGAGGAAGGCGCAGATTATATGGACGTAACCCATATCGGCCTTGGCGGAAAATGGCGCGATGGTAATTTGACAATGGAATATTTGCTTAGAAAGCTTGGTGTAAACGGCGGCTACGAGGCAACAATTATCAAGAACGAAATTATCGAGGACTTGATTAAATTTAATGAATTTACGGCAGCGGAGTAAGGCTACCGTAGAAAAACGAGGAAACAAACATGGTAAAAATATCTGATTATGTAATGCAGTTCATAGCAGATTTGGGCGTAGAAAAAGTATTTTATATAACAGGCGGCGGTGCGATGCACTTAAACGACTCCCTGGGAAGAAATGAGTCATTGGAAGGTGTCTGTATGATTCACGAGCAGGGGGCGTCCATTGCGGCAGAAGCCTACGCCAGAGTGCATGAAGGATATGGAGCCTGTCTTGTGACAAGCGGTCCCGGCGGAACCAATGCACTGACAGGTCTTGTGGGTGCATACATAGATTCCATTCCGGTAATTTTCTTATCCGGACAGGTGAAAAGAGCGGACTTAATCGGAGAGCAAAACCTTCGTCAGTTCGGTATTCAGGAAGTAGATATTTTGTCTATGGTAAAATCCCATACAAAATATGCGGTTCAGATTCAGAATCCTGAGGATATCCGTTATGAAATGGAAAAGGCAGCAGCCCTTGCTATAAGCGGAAGACCGGGGCCTGTGTGGATTGATTTGCCGCTGGATATTCAGGCGATGCAGGTGGATATCGATTCTTTAAAAGGTTATGATGCATCGGAACTTCCAAGTTATGATGTGAAAGATGAGGATATTACTAAAACCATTGAATTATTCAATCAGGCAAAACGACCGGTAGTGCTTTTGGGACATGGCATTCGTTTATCGAACTCAGTGGAGATGGCGAGAGAGTTTTACAACTACCTGGGTGTTCCGGTTTTGACATCGTGGAATGGTGTGGACTTAATCGAAGAAGAACATGAATTGTATTATGGAAGACCGGGAGCGGTTGGTCACAGAGCGGCTAACTTTATTCAGCAGAATGCAGATTTTGTGCTGACAATTGGCAGCAGATTGAACCTACTTAGTACCGGTTATAATTATGAAAGTTTCCTTCAAAATGCCACTCACGTGATGGTGGATATTGATGAAAATGAAATGAATAAAAAGAACGTTCATCCACAGTTAAAAGTGGTTTGTGATGCAAAATCTTTCCTTAAGGCGATGCTTGATAGAAAAGAGGAACTTGATGTTACAAAGAGAACAGAGTGGATTGAACATTGCAATAAATTGAGAGAAAAATATCCGGTATTTATTCCGGAACAGGCGGCGCAGGAAGGTTTTGTAAGCAGTTATCATTTGATTGATGAAATTTCCAACCAGATGACAAAAGACGATATTTACCAGTTTACAAGTTCTGGAACGACGGTAGATATTGCAATGAAAGTCTTCAAAATTAAATGGGGACAAAGAGCATTTCTAACAAAGGGATTGGCGGCTATGGGATATGATGTTCCGGCTTCTATCGGAAGCTGTATCGCATCAGGAAATAAGAGATGTGTTTGTGTCACAGGTGATGGAAGTGTGGCTATGAATATGCAGGAACTTGAAGTTATCAAACGTCGTAATTTACCAATTAAAATTTTTGTTGCGGACAACAAAGGTTACAGTATGATTTACGGCTCACAGACAGGGAATTTCAGCGGCAGATTAAATGGTTGTACGGTGGAAAGCGGTTTATCTCTTCCTGATATGGCACGCGTTGCAGAAGCTTTTGGAATCAAGGGAATGCATATCGAAAACGAAGAGAATCTTGTAGAAGATATTGCGGCGGTTCTTTCGTATGATGGACCTGTAGTATGTACCGTAAATGCGGATATTACACAGAAGATTTTACCACGTCAGACCAATTATATGAGAGAAGACGGTCAGATGGCCAGCAGACCGCTGGAAGATATGTCACCGCTTCTTGATAGGGATGAGCTGGAAGAATGTATGAAGTGGGAGTAGAGGTACATTATGGTTTGGAAGCAGGGGGCTTCTGTTGCAGTTTGGGGTAGCGGACTAAATGCAGAAAAGGTATATGTGAAATATGCCGGAAAATATGATATCCGAATTGTAGTAGATAATTTCAAAAATAAAGAATTTATATTCAATAAAAAGATTGTGTCTGCAGAAGAATTTTTCAGTAATGACGAATACCGCGACTTAAAAATTATTATAGCTTCTGATAAATGGAAAGAAATTGCAGTGCAATTAAGAAACAAGGGCTTGCGTGCGGGTGAAGATTTTCTGCCGTATATTATGTTGGATGCACAGGATATAGAGGTTAAACAAATTCTGGAATTGTGCAGGGATGATGAAATTGAATCTTGCATTGACAATATGAGACAGGAAAGAGAGATTGCTATTTTCTGGGGAAATTGCCAGGTTAATGGTGTTCGGGAGTTCTGCAAACATAATGCAGAGTTTAGCAAAAAATATTTTGTCATAAAATTTCCTAATTTGTGGCGGACCGATGAATTGTTGGAATATTGCGATAAGCCGGAAATCTGGAGAAAATGTGATCTTTTCATCTGTCAAAAGGTATCTTCTAATAATAAGTTTGATAAAAAGGTATCCGAGGAATATAGGAAAAAATTCATTAAACAATTAAATGAGAAGTGTATTTTTGTTTCAATACCTAATTTGCGATTTGAGGGTTATTATCCGCAGATTGCAAAAAATGGTCGGGTTGCATTAACCAATGTTCAATGGGAAGGAATTTCGTGTCTGGATAAAAATATTATCTCCATGGTAGATAATGGAGAAAAGGACGAAAAAATAATTGAGTTAATAGAAAGCGAGACTTTTTATAAAGAGCACGAAGTAAAGGAACATTTTAATAAATGCCTGTCAGATTTTCAAAATTATGAAGCAGAATGCGATATTCATATAGGAGATTATCTGGAACAAAATCGAGTTCTGTATTATTCGCCATTTCATCCACATGCAGAAGTGGTTTATGAATTGGCAAAGAGGTTGCTGGAATATTTAGACATATCTGATTGTCATATTAAAGAAAAAGATATAATTGTAGAACATTTAAAACGCGTACATTATTTTCATAAGTGCGAATATGTGTATCCGTCTGTTTTAAAGGGACTGGGTATCGGGGAATATGATGAGCAATATCGGTTAAATATATTTTGTTATACCGATGAAACTATCAGTGGAAGAGAAGTTTTGGAAAGATATATAGCAATATGTAAAGGATATAAGAAGTAAAATGAGGGCGATTGTTACCGGTGGAACCGGATTTATTGGGAAAGCGCTTTGCGAAGAATTATTACAGTCTGGTTATGAAGTGTTTGCAGTGATTCGAACAAATTCGAAGAAACGTGAAAAATTAGAAAGTATTTTACGGAAGAATCCGACATATAGCGGAAAACTTCAGATTATAGAAATGGAATTAGAAAATTTGGGGGAACTTCATAGTAAACATAACATTCAAGCAGATTTATTTTTTCATTTAGCATGGAATGGTTCTTCAGGTGAAGAAAGAGAAGATTTTGATTTTCAATATTCAAATATCGGATATATGAAAACAGCAATTCAAGCAGCGAAGGCGTGTGGTTGCAAAAAGATAGTAGGAGCGGGTAGTCAGGCTGAATACGGTGTGGTTCATAACGTAGCTAAAGAAGATGAAACTGTTCCAAGTCCATTTATGATGTATGGCGGAGCAAAATTAGCAGCCTATCAGATGGGACAGATTTATGCAAAGCAGATTGGTATAAAATTAGTGTGGCCACGAATATACAGTGTGTATGGAGTGGGAGAAAATGAAGGTACACTGGTAAGTTATTTAGTTGATACTTTAAAAAAAGGCGATGTACCACAATTGTCACCATGCGAAAATATGTGGAATTTTATGTACATAATGGACTGCGTTAGGGCACTGCGAAAACTTGGTGAAAATGATGCTGCGGAAGGAATTTATAATGTAGCATCTAACGATACACGTGTTTTAAAAGAGTTTGTTAAGCAAATAAGAGATATTGTTGCGCCTAGTGTAGAACTTAATTTTGGCGCAAAGCAAAGTGACCCAAACAGGACTTTTTGGTTGGAACCTGATTGCAGGAAGTTAGATTCTGTTGAAAGATGGGAGAATATCTCATTCCAAGATGGGATTAGGAAAAAGCAGAAGGAATTGGAATAAATATGGATACTGCGTATTATATGAATAAAATATGTGAAGCTATAGAATATGCACAACGAGATGGTGTTGTTACCGCATATAATTGGAATGAAACTTTAAAAAACAAAAATGTAATTGCTTTTGGAGTTGGACAGTTCTTTTCAGATACACATAATCGGCTTTTTGAAAAAGTAGACATTAAGTATGTATGTGATAATGACAGAGCAAAGTGGGGAAAAGAATTCTTTGGCAAGGTGTGTATTAGTCCGAGCGAATTAAAGACTATTGATAATGTATTTGTCATTACAGTTATGGATGACGGGAGAGAAGTAGAGAAACAATTAAAAGAAATGGAAGTTGGGTCTATGCCAATAACGGAATTACACTTTTCGGCTTATGAAAAAGGCGTAGATTGTACTTGGCTAAAAAAAGCGCTACCGCTAATTGAAAAAGCCATAGAGTGTTTGGATGATGATAAGTCAAAAGAAATATTTACAAAAGTATTTTTAAACAAGATATATTTATCCAAATATGCGGAAAGATATAGTGATTTTGCAGAAGGTGGAGATTGCTTTTATAATGAGTTCTGGAAATTAAGCGACAAAGAATATTTTGTTGATGGGGGAGCATATACAGGTGATACCATTGATGAGTTTGCACAGGCCACTGATGGGAAATTTGAAAAGATTTATTCTTTTGAATATGAAAATAAAAACTATCATGAATTATCGAATAATGTAGAGCAGAAATATCCACAGTGGGCAGAAAAGATTGAATTGTATCCTTATGGAATTTGGAAATTGCAAAGAAGATGGATGGTGTAACTATTTCGGTGAGTCTGACGGAACACAATTGGTATCGCAGGATTGTGGCGTAAAGTGTCAATTAGATAAATTGGATTCTGTGCTGGAAGGTAAAACAGTTACGACATTAAAATTGGATATTGAAGGGGCGGAAATGCAAGGTTTAGAAGGGGCTAAAAATATGCTGGCAACTCAAAAACCCAAATTAGCAATCTGCTTATATCACAGACCGGAGGATTTATGGGAAATTCCTTTGAAAATTAAGGAAATAAATCCAAATTATAAGATGATAATTAAGCATCATAAAGAAACAAGTTATACAGATACAATATTATATGCAAAGTGAGAGTGTATATAATATGCACGAAAGGTAGAAAAATGATTAGACAATGGTTGAATGATCCTATTATTATAGCCGGATTATTAAAGGAAGATACGTTATTACATATGCCGGAAAAGACATGGAATGATTTTGAACAGATAGCGAAAGACAAAAAAGTTTATGTGTTTGGTGCAGGAAGATTTGCTCAATATTATTTGAGTTTGTTAGAGGAAAAAGCAAGTATACAGGGCTTTCTTGATAATGATATAAAGAAGGATGGCTCTAAAATAGGTAACCATATTGTCAAGCATACTTCATTTTTGGAAACAATAGAGAATAAAGAAAACATTGTTATTTTGATTATGAGTACTATATATACCCAGTTAATATATGAGCAATTACAGAAAATGGGTATGGTACACATTTATTCTTTTTTTGACATGGAGCGGAAAACTGCCTCGAAAGTTGAATTGCTGGATAAGTGCAGAACATTGTTAAATGACTGTAAAATAAAAAATAATAAAATATTGGTAAAAATCAATCCGGCAGGTAAATATATTTGTCATGCGCAGGCTATTATAGAGAAACTTTTAACTATGAATAAAGAGTTGGAAATAGTTTGGATGTGTGATGATAAAAGCGGTTTCCCGGATGGAATCCGCGTTGTAGAAAATAGTCAAAAAAACATGCTTATAGAATTAGCAGATGCAAAAATCTTTATTAGTAATGATGTATTGCATTTTGGTACGCCTAAAAAAGAAGGACAGGTATTTATCAATACATGGCATGGAAGTATTGCACTAAAACGTATTGGTAAATATTTAAGAAGTGAGCATGCGCAAGAATTGGAAATTATGCATGTGGATTCTTTTTCAAGGCATACAGACTATTTTATTTCGAATGGAAAATGGTGTACGCAGATGTATCGGGATACATTCAATTTTTCCGGTGAAATATTGGAGTACGGTTCAGCCAGATTGGATAGTCTTTTTGAAGAACGTCCGGAATATGAGCATAAGACGAAAAGTAAATTCGGTATAGATGATAAGGATTTTGTTTTGCTGTACGCACCTACTTTCCGTGAAAAAGCGGGTAAAGACAGAAGCGGTATTTTGTCGTTTGATGTTGAAAAAGTTAAAACGGCTTTAGAAAAACGTTGGGGTGGAAAGTGGCATATAATTGTGAAGCATCATCCCGGAATTTCGGCGAAGTTAAATGTTGCAGAATTGCTACCGGGATGTATAGTGGCAAATCCGACAATGAATATTTATGAGTTGATGCGCATAACAGATTTGTTGATAACAGATTATTCGAGTACGATGTTTGAAGCCGGATTTTTAGGAAAAAAAGTGCTGTTATTTGCCAATGATGTGCAGGATTATATTGATAATGAAAGAGGAATGTATTTTGATTACTATTCTCTTCCATATATAATTGCAGAGAGTGAACAGCAACTTATTGATAATATTTGTCAATTTGATGAAGAGGCATATGATGAAAAAGTAAAGAGATTTAATGAAAAAGAATTAGGAATTATTGAGGATGGAAAAGCTACGGACAGAACGGTAGGACTCATCCTTGATATTATTGAAGGGAGATAAAATGAAAAAGGAACCATTGGTAAGTGTGTTGATTCCAAACTATAATTATTCAAGATATCTTTCAAATTGTTTTGATAGTTTATTGAATCAGACATACAGAAATTTTGAGGTAATATTTAGGGATAACAATTCTACGGATGATTCTTATGCAGTTGCATTGTCATATCAAAAGAAATTTGATGAAGCCGGTATTTATTTTTCGGTAAGTAGAAATAAAAGAAACTTAGGAAGTGATACAAATTCGGATCTGTGTAGGAAAGATTCTGAAGGTGATTTGATGTATACGATGGGAAGTGATGATGCAATTAAGCCCACATTTATAGAGAAATGTGTGCGTATTTTCCAAGAATATCCGAATGTTGGTATGGTGATGACGCACAGGGAAGAAATTGATGATGATGACAATATAACAGAGGAAGTGCCATTTTATAACTGTGATTGTGTTATTCCGGGAGAAGCGCAGGCTACGGTTTTTATGATGGCAGGAATAGCAATCCCTTCGCAGAGAATGGTGCGTAGAGGCCAGTTGATTGAAATGACTAAGTATATGCAGAGTTTACAGGTGGCAGGCGATTGGTTTTATAATTTCCTGTATTCCTGTTGTTGTGATGTTGCATATCTTAAAGAGCCTTTATGTCAATATAGAGTACATAGGGGTAATGAAACTAATGAGTCAGAATTAAATTTACTCGGAATTTTAGAACATGTAAATATTGTTAATTCTTTTGCAGATATATCAAATAGCATAGGATATACGAAGCCCCAAAAACGATTACCGGAGGCTATGGATAAATTAGCAAGTATGTGTTTGCGATATGCGTTAAAGATGATAAAAATTAAGAGAAAAGATGTTGCTGACAGATATATGCTTATGGCGACAATTATTAATCCTAATATAATAAATGATGCTATCTATTGTAAACTTCGGGAAATATTGGATTTAGGGGATTCAGAAAAAGTTAGTGCAGAAATTAAAAAAATGGAAAACGAGAGATTTGCGAAAAGAATAGTATCGTATGACCCGCCGGAAGGGTATATAGAGGTGAAACTATGAATAATTTAATTAGTATTACAATGGTAGTGGATGATTGTGAAGAGTTACTTGCGGATTGTCTGGAAAGTGTTTTGAAACAGGATAGTACGGATTATGAAGTAGTCATAATTGATAATGCATCCAAAGATGATACGCTGAAGATTGCTTCGGAATATATGCATAAACTTATGCAAAAAGGGATTTTTTGCCGGTTGACAACAAACAGAAGAAAATATGATACCAAGTTCACAGCAGGAATGGCTTATGGTCCGACAATCGGAGATTATACCGTTCAAATAACGCCTGAAATGAGATTGCCGGAAAATTTCGTAAGTGAAATTTCTAAAGTAATTACAGAAAAGAAACCGGGAGCAATTATTCTTTATAATAAAGAGAGTATGTGTGAAGATAAAGGTGTGATACTTGATTTTGCTATTAAATCAGGGCAGGTTGTAGAGAATAGATTAGTTAGAAATAAAATATCTAAACACAGAGAAACTTTTTTGAATTTTCAGCCGGTATATCAAGCGTTCTTATATTCGATAATTGATAGTACGGAAATGGTCAAAGTGGATTATGTTGATGTGCTAAGAAATCAAGAGTCAGATATGTTGTTAACAACGCTTGAAAAGTACTGTTTGTTGTATGCGTGCAAAGGGGCGGCTTCAATCTACAAACAAAATGTAGAAGAATTGATAAAGCGTAAATATGAAGAAATAAAGGAAGACTGTTTGAAGCATTCCTGTATGGAAAAAGAACGTGGAAATGAAATGGAACAATTTCGTTATCAGCAGTTAGCTAAATTGTTTTAGGAGAGTAAGAGCAATGAAAAGAGTGATTACATATGGAACTTTTGATTTATTGCATTATGGTCATATCAATTTGTTAAGACGCGCAAAAGAATTGGGAGATTATTTGATAGTAGGTTTATCGACAGATGAATTTAATAATTGTGCAAAGAAAAAAAAGTGTTATTTCTCATATGAAAAAAGAAAAGCCCTTTTAGAAGCAATCAGATATGTGGATCTAGTGATTCCGGAAGAAAACTGGGAACAGAAGGAGCATGATATAAAGTTATATCAGGTGGATACTTTTGTAATGGGAGATGATTGGGAAGGAAAATTCGATGAATTAAAGCAGTTCTGTGATGTTGTGTATTTCCCAAGAACAAAAGAAATTTCTTCTACGCAGATGAAAGAGGATTTAGGAGTCCAATATGGTAATGCGGATGAGGATAAAAACCAGAAATAGTATTGGCTGTTTTTGGGAAGCGCTTTTGGAAAATGAGTAGTACCGAAATGTGTAGGAGTAATTATGACCAAATATGCATATCAAAAAGAAGTCGAAAAAATTCAAGAACTTATAAATCAGGCAGAATACGACCAGGCAAAAAAGAACCTTCAGGAATTATATCAGTTTAAACCTGTGAGACTAGCATGGTATCATCTGAACGGACAAGTGGAAATGGGTATTACCGGAGAGCGGAGCAAGTACTATGATATTGTTGGATCCAAAAGATTTCCGGGATATACTTATGAAGGCATGCAAGTGTGTAATGATATGTATGAAAAACTGGCGAAAACTGCCCGTAATTCGTTTGATATATTACGTCTAAAGTATCAGGCATCTATATTGAAAAATGAATGGGATTTTTATGAAAAGTCTATGCAGATTTTCGGTCAAGACAGCACTCCCGGTAATTTTGAATCTTCATATAAAAAATATCAGGAATTATACGCTTTAAGTGAATATGTAATTTATGAATTACAACGGTGTTATCATGAAAAGGTATATCCTGATAAAGCAGAAAAAGGATGGGTTAAGTGGGTTAAAGAAGGTCATCCTAATATGGGATATTGGAATGAACTGTTAAGAAGTAAAGATAATTCATTTTTTGTTGTGATGGAAAATGAAAGAAATGAGCTGCTTGGTAATTGGATTAGTTATATGTTGCAAGCGATTGGTAAATGTGTTTTCCATTTTCGAAAACCAATCAGATATTGCAATGATGATATTGAAATACAGAGAACAATTGCAATTAGTCTGGATTCAATGAAGAAGAATGGTAGTGGTTATGAAATTATTCCGGTTGAAATTATGAGGTCAAATGGAGAAATTCAGGACAATACGATTTATTTGTTGCAATATTTATATAAAAACATTACCGGAGAAAAAGGATTTCATATATTGGCTTCGGGGTGGCAAACAGAAGAACTGTGTTTGAAGCGTAATAATGAAGTACGCAATTTTAGAATATCCTGTTGTGCTATAGAAGCTATGGAACACAATTTTGCGTTGAGCTTTTACGGGAAATATTTATCATATATTTCAAATATTTATCAGATGGATTGTGAAGCATTGATGCATAACAAACCATCGAAAAAGTTCTCGATAGTTATTCCAGCACGTAATTCAGCAGCCACCTTAAGATATACGGTTATGACTTGTTTGGAGCAGTCTTATAAAGGTGATTATGAGATTATTATCAGTGATAATTCGACTAATAATAATTGTGAGGTATATAATTTATGTCAGGAATTAAATGATGATAGAATCGTTTATTTAAAGACTCCCAGAGATTTGCATTTACCAAAAAGTTTTGAATTTGCCTATTTACATACCAAAGGAGAATATGTTTTGGCACTGGGGTCCGATGACGGGTTATTGCCGTGGGCATTGGAAATATTAGATGCAGTAACTAAAACATATCCGGAAGAAAAAGTTATTCAGTGGGAAAGAGGTTTTTACGCATGGCCCGGATTTGGTGGACAAGAGCATCAATTTGTTGTTCCGGGAGAATATGAGAAAGGCAACTTGAGGTTGTTTTATAGAACAAGAGATGCATATTTAGAAGGAGTTATTGAACAACCATCTAATATGTATTTGTTACCTATGTTATATATTAATTCATGTTTTAAAAGAACACATTTAGAGGGCTTGATAAACAAAACCGGAAGATTATGGGATGGTGTTTGCCAGGATATCTATATGGGGGTAACGACTGCAGCGATGTATCCTAAAATATTAAATATGAGATATCCATTATCTATTGCGGGGATGAGTAGTGGTTCTGTCGGTGCAAATGCCAATAAGGGTGTTGTTACAAACAGTGAATTTGATAAAATAATGGTGCAAAGAAAACTGGAAAGCAATGTAGGTGGATTTTGTCGTTCTTGTTTTGAAAAATTTATTCCGGACACAGGAACAGATACCTGTTCGCTTTATGGTTGCTTGCTTCGTATGGTTACAGTCGGAGCACTAACAGAGGAATATATATATGATAAACTTGATTGGAATCAAGTTTATATAAGGCTGTTTCAGGAATTTGATGTCAGGGATGTTACTTTTGACAGAAAAATTCATGAGATGCGTTATGCAGCATCTAAGCATGGAGAAGAATTTTTAAAGTGGTTTGATGAGGCTATATATGAACCGGCATTGGAACCGGTGTTGATTGATGAAAACAAACTGAAAAAGACTACAGGAAACAAGACGTACACAGAAGGAAGAATGGAAGGCGGAGGATGTACATTAGATGCTTCAAAGTATGGTGTTAGCAATATTTATGAAGCGGTTCATTTGTTTTCAGACATTACGAAACTTGAAATGTAAAATATTAATTGTATATGGAAATAAAGGATGGAGGAGAAAATGTTTTTTTTAGAGAATTATTATAAGCAATGTGAATCAGGGGAAAAAGTAGATTCGACAGAAGTTGTAAATTACATTAAGTCATTTGAAACGGTAATTATCTGGGGCTCGGCAGGAATGGGACAGGCACTGGGTAAATTTCTGGAAAGTCATCAGGTGAAAAATTTAATTTATTGGGATCAACGCTATGAAGAAATCGGACCGATTGGATCAAGACCAATTGAGCCGCCGTTTGCAAAAGAATATGATAAGGACACAACTGTAGTAATATACAGTATTCCAAATCATGTTATTATGACCAATTTAATGAAGGATCTTGCCACGGCAGGATATAAAAACGTAATCCGTGGAGACATTTTATATAGTGGTACATTATGTCCGTATTGTAATGGGGATTTGCCTTCGGCAACAAGATGTTGGATGAAAGGTGAATGTCGTTCGGTTATTTGCCAAAGATTACAGACAATTACACAGAATAGGGAAAAAGAGGTAAAACCGGGCAATAGAATTGATTTAACCTATAACTGTTTTATCATTAACTCTATTTGTAATTTGGATTGTACTCATTGTGTGCAATACATAAATAATTATCCTGCAAAAGCCCGTGGCAATGTTGCTACAGAAAAAATCTGTCGTGATATTGATTTGTGGTTAGAACTAATTGATTCTGTTGGAACAATAAGTGTAATGGGTGGCGAAACGTTTATGCATCCGGACATTAATGTAATTGCAAACAAATTTGCAGAGCATGACAATTTTGGTTTTGTGTCATTCCCAACAAATGGACTTTATCCTATAAAACCGGAACAGTTAGAGGGAATTACAGATCCTAGAATTATTATTGCGTTTGGTGCATATCAACATGTTGCAAATGAAAAGCAGTTAGAGATATATGAGAAAAATGTGGAGCTTGTAAAGTCATATAATATTGCGTATACAGAATCAAGACATTTACCTACGTGGGTTGTTCCGTCAGGAATATATAAGGAAAGTGACAGTATAGAATATATGACAAGAAAGAAGCAGAATTGTCCTATGCCACCACGAAACTTACAGATTAGAGATGGAAAGGTGCATGTTTGCGACAGAGGTGTTACGTTGTATGCAATGGGTGTTGCTGATTATCCGGAGGATTATTTTGTGTTGACACAGGCAGGAACTTTGGAAGAAAAAAGACAGCTGTTTAGAGAATTTGTTGATAAGCCATTCTATTATACTTGCGGACACTGTGGAAAATGTTATGGAAATGCTCCATCAGCATTGCAGGGCAGAATTGATGTATTTGATAAAAAATCATATGAAAATGTAGATTGGTTCAAGGTCTAAATATATGGAGGAATGCCGAATGCAGTATGACAAATTTAGCTGGCATGATTTTTGTGACGCTGTGAATGGAAGAAATATAGTCTTGTTCGGCGGAGCTGAAACCGGCAAAATGTTTTTAAAAGAATATGAGGGACAGTTTCGTGTTATGGGAATATATGATAATGGCGAGCAAAAGTGGGGGACAAGTCTATCCGGAATAATGATAGATAATCCGGAAAAAATGCTGGAGCTTGATCCGGAAAAAACGGTTTGTGTCATTACATCACAGTACTGGTATGAAATTAGTGAACAGATTAAGAAATATGGGATAAAATATTATTTTGTCTACCCGACCATAGAAAAAAACAAAAATATCAGAGAAGAAAGTTTTGAAGGAAATAATGAGTATCAGTATGTATGGGATATGGAGTATAACTGTTATGCACATGCATTAGGTGCCGTTGATGGAATAAAATATACAAATTCTGCAGATGCATTTTATTCAAATTTGGAGGCAGGCTTTAAAATTTTTGAAACGGATTTGTCGTTGGTTGATGGTGAAGTAATATGTTGCCATGGTACAGATGTATTTAGTAACATTCGATATACGGATGGTCGAAGTATGGAGAAAAATACATATAATACATATGATGCAGAGGGGTGGCCAAGTTCGTTTGAGCAATTAGAAAAAGAAAAAGTGTATGGCAAATATCAACCATTAAGGTTTGCGGACATATGTGAACTTGCAGAGAAATATGGTGATGTATTTTTTGTTTTGGATTTGAAGTATAAAGATTTTTCTCAGTACACAGAACTGATTTTGCGAATGAAATCTGTTTTAGATAAATTTTCGGATAATATTAAAGAAAGATTTATTGTGGAGGTATCGTCTGAAAAGGCATTTGTAGAGATTCAAAACCAAATTGGATTTAATCGTTATGTATTTTTGTATTGGAATAAGCCTATGAAAAGTATAATGGCATTATGCAAAAAGTGTGGCATAGGAACAGCTATAGTGGAATATAGACAGGTGGATGAAGATTTTCTAGATTTCTTCCACGAAAGAAACTGTAAGGTTGGTGTATACGGCGATATTTCAAAAGATAATGTAAATAAACTATTAGCGATGGGTGTCGATTTGGTTTGTACTGATGAGATGGAGTATGTGATTTGATGAGGCGGCAAAAATATTTGTATAAAATTTTTTGCACGTTGCCATAGTTATGGCTTTTGTATCTTGTTATGCAGTTTAAGATTAAAAATAAGCACTTTGGAGTGTGGTCACATTCCAAAGTGCTTATTTATTATTTCCAATACAATTTCAAATATTCATCTGCTTCTTCGGCGGTTAAATGGATCTTCAAGCCCATCTTCTTTACACAAAATTTTAGAATTATTTAATAGAAATATTCTTGTATTATCCGCATTCAAATAGTATATTAAAACCACAATTCACAAATCACATTTTTTATTTAAACATCTTATGCAATTCGCAAAAATGCTCACAATATGAAAACATAACAGCAGACAGAGGTATCGGAGGATTACTATGGAAGAAAAGACAGAGTTGATGACAATAGATAACGTATGCAATCGTGTTTATATTATAAGAGGACATCAGGTTATGCTGGATTACGATTTGGCAGAAATTTACGGATACGAAGTAAAACGTTTAAATGAACAGGTGAAACGTAATATTAATAGGTTCCCGGAAGATTTTATGTTTCAACTTACAAAGGATGAAACAGTTTTTGTGAAGTCGCAAATTGCGACTTCACAAAACAATAATTTTTTTAAAGGTCAGGACGGTGGAAGAAGAAAATTGCCTTATGCCTTTACCGAGCAAGGTATTTATATGCTCGCAACTGTTCTTCGTGGAGAACTGGCAGAGCAACAAAGTATTTTTATTATGCGAGCTTTTCGTGAAATGCGTCATTACATAAGACAGAATCATCAATTTGTTACGGAGGCAGAACTGCATCTTGTAACGGCAAAAGTGTCGGAAATATCCGTACAAATGGCAAGTGTATCTGATAGACAGAAGAAGACAGAAAGTAATGTTCAAGATATTCAGAAGAGTATCGAAGCACTTAATGAAAATTTTGTATCTTATAAAGATTGTAAAAATTTTGTCATATACAAAGGTCAAAAGTTTGAGGCAGATGTAGCATATATAGATATTTATCAACAGGCAACTACAAGTATTTATGTAGTAGATGACTACATGAATACGAAATCATTACAGCTTTTATCACAGAAAAAACAAGGTGTGGAAGTTATATTATTTACAGAGAATGGGCGAGGACGGAACGGATTTTTAACAACTGCGGTGGTGACTGATTTTTGTAATCAATACCCAACGCTTCGCATTAAATCCAATCCGGATTGTCATGACAGATGGATTATTTTGGATTATGGTTTGGCTACAGAACAGGCGTATCATTGTGGTGCATCCAGTAAAGATGCCGGAAAGAAACTGTGTGCTATTAACAAGATGGAAAATACAGCAATTCTTCACGCAGTAATTGATAAGCTGCTTTTAGGAGCAGATAAGGTAATTTAGTTTTAAGGTTATTTAAAAAAAAGCACTTCGGATTGTTAGTCACATTCCAAAGTGCTTATTTATTATTTCCAATACAATTTCAAATATTCATCTGCTTCTTCGGCAGTTAGATGGTATTTCTCTTTCACTTTCGTAAGAGCATCTTTCTTGTCCACGTTCATTTCGTTATAGGTAATAAAAAATAAGGATTCTGTATCGGATAGCCATACTCTTTTTACGGTATCCGCTTCCCGCTCTGATGTAAAAAGTGGTACATATCGCTGGGATACATCTTCAATATCTTCCGGACGTACGTTTTTTAGCAGAGGTATATCCAAAAAGTCCCTCATAAACTGGGCACACAAAATCGCGTCGCCAAAAATCAGTTTGCTGGTGTTGTCCTTTAGCTGGTGGTTATTTAGTTTTTCGTCATTCATTGGTCCTCCATTTCCGATATGTACATATCCTTGTGTTGTTTTGTGAGCATTCGTGCGATTCGCACAGGATGTTAAAGAATAAATAATGTGATTTATGATAAGTGATTTTACTATAACTAAGAAGGTTTGCTTGCTTTTCTTATGGGAAATTGACTATAATCATTTTATAAAACCAGCACAAAAGAGGTCGAACACTATGGATACCAACCAAATCGCAAAGAATTTAAAGAAATACAGAAACGCCAAAAATCTTACAGCCAAAGAGGTGAGTTACTATTTAATAGACAATGACTGTCAGGTAGAAGCGCGTAGTATTTACGAATATGAAAAAGGCAATCGGATGCCTAGTGTAAATGTTTTCTTGCAACTTTGCCGCTTGTATGAGTGTACAGACGTTTTATATGAATTTGGTTATGCCATAGAAAAGACGCCTGATTTGGCGGATGAGCAAAATCTACTGAATCAGTATAGGAAGCTTAACGATGATGAAAAAGAGATTGCAAAAGGGTTTATCGATATTCTTATGAATGTCCGTAATAATCAGGACAAAGAGGATGACAAGTGGTAGGTGTAAATGCTTGATTTTTAATTAAGCATAGCATATAATCACGTCATGGATTTCATCCTTCATCAGGGAAGGACCTATCTATGAACAAATCATATATCACAAACACCTGCAAAGAAGAACGTAAAAGTATGCAGGATCTAGATCTTATTAATTCATTTTTATTCAGAGCTTTAACTGAAAACTCAGAAAACGCAGAATTTATTGCAAAACTTATTATTGAAAGGGCCACGGGACGAAAAGTGGAACAAATATCCGTTATGTCTGAAAAAGTATTGACAGGCATAGATTTGGGACAACATGGCATTTGTATGGATTTATATGTGGAAGAGTACGAGGGCGGACGAAGAGCCAGTGTCTATGATATTGAACCCAATAATTATGGGGCAGAGGAGTTGCCTATGAGGAGTCGTTACAGTCAGGCGCTCACGGATGTGAAATTATTGGGAGCAGGAGAAAACTATAGAAAGATGCCCAATTACATATCCATCTGGATACTGCCATTCGATCCATTTGGGAAAAACAAAATGGTGTATACTGTAAAGAATTTTGTGGCAGAAGATACACAAATTGTGTATAATGATGGTGTAATGAAGTTATTTTTGTATACGGGTGGTGAACTTGGCGGCAATGACAAATTGAAAGATATGCTTCGCTATTTTTCAGAGTCGGAAGAGGAAAATGCCGTTGACTCGGAACTATTACAACTTCACAGCATTGTGCAGCAAGTCAAAGACAATCGGAAAGTGGGGGAACAGTATATGACACTACAGGATTATTTAGACTGTGAAATTAAACGGGGCGTTGAGAAAGGGATAGCAGAAGCGGTGGATGCGGCAGTGGCAGAAGCGGTGGATGCGGCAGTGGCAGAAGCGGTGGATGCGGCAGTGGCAGAAGCAGTGGTGACGTTGTTGCGGGAATTGAGTATTCCGGAAGAAAGGATTGTTGAACAATTAATGCAAAAGTGTAATCTCACAGAAGAAAAAGCAAAATCATATCTGAACTAATGTGTTCACAAGTAAGTAACTAATAAATCTAATTATATGATGAAGGATGAAATCTAAAGAAATAATGAAACAAAACTCTTGACACCCACGCACCTTCGTGCTATTCTATCAAAGGTCGTAATGACCAGCCGAAGACAGTAGGTGCCAAAAGATGTTCTTTAAGAACTATCCGCGGCGTAAGTAAATCGCCTACCGAGGAGAAGAGTTTAAACTATGAATTTGAATCTCCCTGTCTTTTTGGCAGGGAGTTTTTATATAATGAGATTGCTAAGGCAAACTTGTGTGAAGAATTTTCTATGAAAATTCTTCGGGGAGGCTGCGTAGCAGACTCTTAAACTCCCTATCGGCGTAAAATCTATAAGGAGGTAAAAAGGAAAAATGGCAAAAGTTGAATTAAAACAACCTATCGTTGCTGAAATTTCAGAAAACATCAAAGGCGCAC
>CAZMND010000023.1:0-25883 GCA_964567585.1 uncultured Lachnospiraceae bacterium | reverse complement strand
CTTTGAGTTGTTAAAAGAACTTGGTAAAACCAATAAGCCAATTCTTTTAAAGAGAGGTCTTGCCAATACAATTAAAGAATGGCTTATGAGTGCTGAATACATTATGGCAGGAGGTAATGAAAATGTGATTCTTTGCGAAAGAGGTATCAGAACCTACGAAACATATACAAGAAATACATTGGATTTATCTGCTGTTCCGTTACTTCGCGGATTGACACATTTACCAATCGTGGTTGATCCAAGTCATGCCACAGGTGTATCAAAACTGGTATTGCCAATGGCTTGCGCGGCTACAGCAGCGGGTGCTGACGGTCTTATGATTGAAGTACATAATAACCCGGCAAAAGCATTATGCGATGGCGCACAGTCATTGACACCGGCACAGTTTGCAAATGTGGCAGGTAAAGTTATGCAAATCAGGGGGATTGTAAATGAAAGTAACAGTTAGTGCTTCAAAAATACAGGGAGAGGTACATGCTATAGCCTCAAAATCGGTTGCACACAGATATCTGATTGCGGCAGCTCTTGCTGATAAAGAAGTATTTGTTGGTTGTCACAGTGTTTCAGAAGATATTCTGGCTACGGCTAATTGCCTTAAAGCGATGGGCGCCAAAATTATTCGGAAGGATAACGGATTCTTGGTAACTCCTATTGAACGAAAGGAAATAGATAGTAACCCCAAACAGTTACCCTGTAATGAAAGTGGTTCTACTATCCGTTTCCTAATTCCGGTTGTGGCGGCGCTTGGAATAAACGGGGAATTCTTGAAAAAGGGTTCTCTTGTGACAAGGCCATTAAAACCGCTGGATGAAGAAATGGAGAAGCAAGGCGCACCGCTTAAAGAAAAAGAAGGCGGAATTGTGGCTGTGGAAGGAAAATTAAAACCGGGTATTTTTACATTGCCGGGGAACGTTTCTTCCCAGTATATAACAGGACTTTTGTTTGCGCTTCCGATGCTTGACGAAGACAGTGAAATTCGTATTACAACGCCTCTTCAGTCAGAAGATTATGTGAAAATTACATTGGATACGTTAAATGCCTTCAATATTTCTGTGATTTATGAAAATAATTGCTTTTACATTAAGGGCAAACAGGTATATACTGTTAATAGTGAGCTGGGCGTAGAAGGCGACTGGTCCAATGCGGCGTTTTTTATGACGGGTGCGGCTATCGGGAAGTCGGAAATTACATACAGCAATTTGAACGGTGCATCGCTTCAGGGAGATAAGACCGTTGTAGATATTTTAAGAAGAATGGGTGCACAAATAGATGTGCAGGGCGATACCTATTACGTAAAAGGTAATAAATTAACTGCTACAAAAATTGATGCAAAACCGATTCCGGATTTGGTGCCGATTTTGGCTTTGGCAGCTTCGGTGGCAGAGGGCGAAACGGTGATTTATAATGCGGAACGTCTTCGAATTAAGGAAAGTGACAGACTAAAGACCGTTTATCAAACATTGAGTGCTTTGGGGGCGGATATTGAAGAAAAAGAAGCAGAACTCATTATCCGTGGTAAAGACAAGTTAAAAGGGGGTATTGTTTCTTCCTTTAATGACCACAGAATTGCCATGATGGCGGCGATTGCTTCCATTGTATGTGAAGACGAAGTGGTTATTCTTAAGGCGGAAGCAGTAAACAAATCCTACCCGGGTTTTTATGAAGATTTGAAAAAACTTGGTGGAAAAGTGACAATAGACGAGGAGTAAGACAATGGAAATCGGACAGTTAAGAGAAGAGATAGATGCAATTGATAAAGAATTGCTTTCTTTGTTTGAAAAAAGAATGCAGGTATCCACTCAGATTGCAGAATATAAAAGAGAGAACAATCTTCCGGTTTACGACGGAAAGAGAGAACGTGAAAAAATCGCACGTGTAGCAGATGCGGCATCTGAGGGAATGAAGGACTATGCCAAGAACTTTATGACCGAACTTATGGATTTCAGTAAATGTTATCAGAGACAGGTTTTAAACAAAAAGGATGAGTTGGCAGAGCAAATCGAAGAGGCAATTGCAAATTCAGACAAAATGTTACCGGAAGGACCATTGGTTGCCTGTCAGGGGGTGGAAGGTGCGTATTCCCAGATTGCTACGGACAGAATGTTTAATTCGCCGAATATTATGTATTTCGGGAATTTTGAAGGTGTTTTTGCGGCAGTTGACCAGGGACTTTGTAAATACGGCGTGTTACCGGTAGAAAATTCCACAGCAGGTTCTGTAAACAAAATTTATGATTTGATGATGAAATACAATTTTTATATTGTAAAGGGACTCAGATTGAAAATTGATCACAACTTACTTGTAAACCCGGGCGTGAAAAAGTCAGATATCAAAGAAATTTTTTCACACGAACAGGCAATTGCACAGTGCAGTGAATATTTGAAGCAGTTCCCGGAAGACGTGAAAGTTACGGTTTGTGAAAACACAGCTTTGGCAGCTAAAATGGTATCAGAGTCGGGCAGAAATGATGCGGCGGCATTGTCGTCCAGATTCTGTGCAGATCTTTATGGATTAAAAATGCTTGAAAAAGCAGTACAGGACAGAGATAATAATTATACGAGATTTATTTGCATTTCGAAGAAGTTGCAGATTTTACCGGGGGCAGACAAGACCAGCGTAATGATGGTTATCGGTCATAAACCGGGTGAATTGTATAAGATTCTTTCCAAATTCTATATGCTTGGAATCAACTTAACGAAACTGGAAAGCCGTCCTATTTCGGAAAGAGATTTTGAGTTTATGTTCTATTTTGATTTGGAGACAAGCGTGTATTCAGAAAAGTTTATTCATTTGATGAGTGAACTCAATGAAAGATGCGAAGAATTCAAATATTTGGGAAGTTATTTAGAAACAGTTTAGTAGTATTGGAGTAAGATTTATGGGAAAAAATCGTCTTGTTTATGGCGAAAATACGGAAATTACATATTTAATCAAAATTTTAGTCGGTATGATGGCAATTTGCAGTGGTGTAGGGGTTCTTCTTATTTTGCTTGGTCAGGTTGCTTTTGGTTGTATCGGACTGGCATCAACCGCAGTGATTTCCATTATTGTTTACAGCGAAAGAAGAAAACAGTATCAAAAGGTAGATGGTTCCTTTTTGTATGAGGGAAAAGAAGTTTCCGTGCATATCGATATTTATGGTAAAATGCGTACAAAGAGACCTGTTATTATGAAATACGGTGATGAGGAAATTACGATGAGTTCTTCAGAGGGCGGAAAGTATGCTAAAACACTGAAGTTTATGTTGGATGAAAATACGCCTTGTGTTTTTGAAATCAATAGAAAAAAGATGGGTGTTACTGTTACGATTGACGGAAAGACGATAGTAGATAATAATTATGTAAGAAAAGAGTATTTTTTACCGGATTAAAAGGTGGGAGATAACAAATGGAATTGGGACGTGGAGAAAAAGCAAAACAGCTCTTTATGGAAGGGTACAATTGCTCTCAGGCAGTACTGGGAGCTTTTTGTGATGAGTGCGGAATGGATTTTGAAACGGCTATGAAACTGTCATCATCCTTCGGCGGTGGTATGGGAAGACTACGTGAGGTTTGCGGTGCCGTAAGCGGAATGTTTATGGTGGCAGGGCTTATCTATGGCTACGATGATCCAAAAGGACAGAAAGACAAAAAAGAGCACTATGAACGAATCCAGGCACTGGCACAGGAATTTAAGAAAGAAAACGGGTCCATTGTGTGTAGGGAACTTTTAGGTCTGGCGGAGAAAAAAAGCGAGCCAACCCCGGAGGAACGCACAGAGCAGTATTATCAAAAACGTCCTTGCCCTGAAATGGTAAAAATGGCGGCAGAAATTATGGAACAGTATATGGGGAACAATCCAAAATAGAAGTTACTTAAAGTGATGATTCACTATTCGGAGGAAAAATGGCCGGAAGAAACATTGAACAATTGTACAATCGTTATAAGCACAATTTATATGAAATAAGGCATATTGAGAAAACTATTTTTGCTGAATCTTATGATTATCAAAAGTGGGAGGCTTCTCTGCGCGAAAAATCGCAGGTTTTAAGAGCCATTTACGAGCAAAATGAAAAACTTCTGAAAGAGAATTTGCGTGTCCTTTACGAAAATGGGGAAGAAATAGATGATGAACTTGTAACAGATTTGTTGCAGCACATTATGTATTTTGTGTACGAAGATCATTATGATTATGAACTGACGGAAAAAGTATTAGAATGGTTAGAGCCGTATATTGAAACCAAGGCACAGGATTGGCAGAAAATCAAGTTTTATTATATTTGTGGTCTTCTCATTTCCAAAGGAATGAGCAAAGATGTTAAATATCCGTGGTATGAGAAAATCACTTCTGTTTGTAAGGAGTGGACAACGGCTGACAGAAACGGTTCAAAGGAACGTTTGTTGGATGCGCTTCTTTACAGGGTAATGTGTATAGGCGCGTATGAAAACAATAAGACGGAATTGTTTTTTGAGAGTCTGGATGAGGCTTTGAAACAGTGGAAAAGACCGGAAACTTTGCAGGTGTTGCAGGCAATACACGGTAAGGATAAAGATGTAGAGCATTATGTCAGAATGCGACTGGAACTTATTGAATATATGCAATATATGATGGTTACGAAAGACAATATTGCACATATGTCAAAAGAAAGGATTGATAGGCTCTATAAGTATTTTGAAAGAGAATATACAAAAGGTGTTGAAAAAAGAAGGCTCAATTGCCGGATATTTATAACCTATAACAGATTAAGATACTTTTTGGGGGAACTGGATGAAGCAGAGTATGTAAAGGTATTAGAACTTTATAGAAAACCTTCGTTATACGAGTATCCGACGGATATGAACTTTGAAATGCATGGAGAAGATTTGTATTCCTGTCTGGAAAGCAATCGGTATTTTTGTAATTCCTTTACCTACGCTTTGATTTTGTTGCCGGAAAAACTAAGATATACGGACGACCGCGAAAAAGCAGAACTTATTTACGAGGAAATAGAACGTTATATCTGTGGTTTGTCTACTATGGAAAACGGCACATATATGGATTTACAGCTTGTGACAACGATGAAGGTCATATCAGTCAAACTGGAAGAAGACAAAATGTTCCGTCTGATTGAAACCATTATGTTACACAGACAGCTTCCTACAGCAATTCACCTTGCTATGGTTAGCAAGCTGGTAGAAATTTTTGTGAAATATATTGTAAATGAGAAGCCGGAGCTGTTAGTCGGGTTACTTGGCACGTCGTCTGTTGATGAGGTGCGAAATAACGGCGAAAAAATAGTTGATTATGTGGTAAAGGCCGGATTATGTCACGATATTGGAAAATTGTCCTGTACGGATATTATTAATCTGCAATCAAGAAGGATTACAAACGAAGAGTTTGGTATCATTAAAGGTCATCCTATGGCAGGCAGAAACATTGCGAATGAAATCTCAGTGTTCAAGCCATATGCCGATATTATTGCAGGACATCATTTGTTTGCGGACAGAACAGGCGGATATCCGGTTGAAATCGATATACCGTGGTCTGTATATACGGTCATAATTGATCTGATTACCATTTGTGACAGTATTGATGCAGCTACCGATATTTTGGGCAGAAATTATACGCAAGGAAAGACGTTTGGTAAAATCCTGACTGAATTGCAGGAACAGAGCGGTACAAGATATTCCAAGCAACTTGTAGAAATATTGGGTAATTCAGAAACTCTGATTAAAGAAATGGAAATTTTAACCGGAGAAAAGAGAGCTGCTGTGTATCATGATTTGTATGCAAGACGCGTTAAACCACTGGCATTGGATAAAAAATATGTAGAGCGTTATTTCAGAGCCTGCGTAGCCGATGACAAAGAAAGTGTTATGGAATTTATCAAAAAATATGCAGGTGCCGATGGTGACTTGTACATCGATAGTTTTGATGCGTGTGAAGAAAAATACATTGTTCAAAACATAGAAAATGATATCATAGGTGTTTTCTTTGGTAAGAAGGCATCATTGAATGATAGAGATGCGGTATTTATTGAAGTTCTCTTGGTAAAAGAAGTGTCAAGACATGCCGGAATCGGAAGAAGACTGCTATTCTGCGTAGAAGAATCATTGCGTGAAAAAGGATATGTATACATCGCATTCAATATCCATGATGAACTTGGAAGTATGGAACGCTTTATGTGGATTAACGGATACAAGAGTGATAATGGTACAGTATTGAAAAAGCAGATTAACAATGAGGGAGAGAAGAAAAATGACTAGGGAAAGATTAAAAGATTGGGCGAAAACAGCCCTTAACAGAAGCTATTGGAAATCAGTTTTGGTAGCACTTATATTAACGGCTACGGTAGGAAGTAGTTCCTCTTCGGGAAGTGGAAGCGGAGATTTATCAGAAATAGATTTTAGTCAAATGTCTGAAGAAGAAATCATTATTATTTTAGGTGTAATAGCGGTTGTTTTATTCATAGGCTTTATGATGTGGATTGTGGGAATGCTGATAAAAGCATTTTTGCTGAATCCTTTGCATGTAGGTTGTCAGGCATATTTCTGCGAAGGTCTTGAAAATCCGGAAGTAAGTCTTGGGTTAATGGGAAAAGGATTTAAACCAAATTATAAAAATGTTGCCAAAACAATGTTTTTTAAAGACTTGTATCTGTTTTTCTGGTCTTTGCTTTCGTGGATACCGGTGATTATATTCCTTGGAGGCGTATTGGTATGTGCGATTTTTGAAGAAAATTTAAGTGTGTCAGGGGATGATTCGCTGATCAGTGTTATATTGATTATTTTAGGAAGTCTTATGGTGTTAGGTGTTATTTTGGCAATGATACCATATATTATGAAATCATATGAGTATTTGTTGATTCCTTACATATTGGCAGATAATCCGGATATGGAAAGAAAAGAAGCATTTGCGCTGACAAAGAAAATGATGACAGGTCATAAGTGGGAGGCGTTTGTTTTATATTTATCATTTATGGGATGGTATATTCTGAGTGCTTTCACCTGTGGAATTTTAAATATTTTCTATGTTGAACCATACAGAGCATATACGATTGCAGCTTATTATAAAGTATTGAATCAAAAAAATCAGGCTTTAGAAACTCCAAATTACGGTGAGGTATGGAATGGATAGGGTCAAAATGAAAGAGTTGGCAAGGGAGGCTATGAGAAAACACTATTGGAAATGTGTATTGGTTTCCCTTGTGTTTTACACAGCTACTTTTGCGGCGATATATTTTATATCATACGGGAGCAGTTTCGGCTTTGGATACAGTTTCTCAACAGGAATTGGATTACTGGGGGCTTATTTTGATGAGGGCAATGTAGAAATGGGAGCATTGGTGTCCTTTGGAGTTGTTTCGGTGATGTTTCTATTGATAGGGCTATGCCTGATGGGAACGGGAATTGCCGGGAAAGCATTTCTAGTAAATACGATTGAAGTTGGCTGTAAAAAGTTTATGTGTAACAGTTTAGAGGGCGATGAAGCAAAACTTGGTGATATGGGTTTTGCTTTTAGTTCGGGATATAAAAATATTGCTAAAATTATGTTCGTAAGAGATGTGTATATCGGTCTGTGGACGGTTTTGTGGATGGGTATTTACACAATCGTCGGAATGGCGCTGATGTTTGGCGGATTATATTTAAGTGATTACATCAATAATGTATTTACAGAAGTAATTGCTGTTATCTGGATATTTATTGTGGTATTACTGGTTTATGTAGTTTGTATGTTGTGTTACATCCCGATATATATCAAAACGTTACACTATATGTTTATCCCATATATTTTGGTGGAAAATCCGGAAATGGAAAGAAAACAGGCCTTTGCGTTGTCCAGACAAATGATAGAGGGCAGTAAGTGGGATGTGTTTTCAATGCATATGTCGTTTATGGGGTGGCTTATTTTGAGCGGATGCACCTGTTATATTTTGCATTTTCTATATGTGGCACCATATATGGAATATACAACGGCAGCGTATTATAATGCATTGAAGCAAAAGACAGAAGGTAATTTATAAATCAAAGAAAGAGAAAACCGGCGGGTAAATCCCTGTCGGTTTTTTGGAAATATAGATATGTATAATGAATTGACGAAAAGTGATATCAAAAAAATGCAGGAAGAAATTGAATATCGAAAGTGTGTTGTAAGAAAACAGGCGCTTGAAGATGTGAAAGAAGCGAGAGCGCATGGTGATTTGAGTGAAAATTTTGAATATCACGCGGCCAAAAAGGTCAAAAATCAGAATGAGGGACGAATCCGTTATCTGGAACGTATGATAAGAACTGCGGTTGTAATTGAAGATGAATCTGGGGAGGATGAAATCGGCATCAATGATACGGTGGAAATTTTAATCGAAGAAGACGGTTCTTTGGAAAACTACAAGCTGGTTACGACAGTGAGGGGAGATTCCTTAAATGGTCTCATCAGCGTGGAATCGCCTATGGGAAAAGCACTCCTTGGACATAAGGTGGGCGATAAGGTGTCTATCAAAGTAAATGACAATTTCAGTTATGACGTGATTGTTCAAAGAATAGATAAAAGCGATGATGAGAATGATAAAATGAGAAGCTATTAGGAGTATTGATATGGCAAAAATCGATCAGATACTAAGTGAATTAGATGCCTTGTTTTCTTTGGGAGATACGACGAAAATCAGAAAGTTTCTGGAAGAAAAGATTGCTCTTTTTAATGAGAACAAGGAGACGGACAATTTAATAACAGTGTTGAATGAAATGATTGGTTTTTGCCGTGATATGGGACAGTTTGAAGAGGGGGATGTCTATTGCGAAACGTTGTATCAGTTAGTGGAGCGCACGCCCTATAAAAACACAATTCCTTATGCTACCACGCTTTTAAATATTGCCAATTTTAAGCGGGCAAAAAAAGAGTATGGTTTGTCTGAAAAACTGTACTTGGAAGTACTTCCGATATACGATGAGTTTTTGCAGACGAAGGATTTTCGATATGCAAGTTATTACAACAATTTAAGCCTTTTGTATCAGGAAATGGGGAGATTTAAAGAGGCAATAAGCTGTCTTGATAAGGCGCTTGCGATTGCACTTGGGTATTCCGAAGCGCGTATAGAAGTTGCAACCACCTATACCAATATGGCAAATTGTTATCTGAAATTAAGCGATACCGGGAGGGCTAAGGCGCAGCTTAAGAAAGCCTTTGCGATTTTTGAGCAGGATGAAAAGAAGGATTATCACTACGGTGGTGCACTGGCTTCTATGGCAGAAGTACTTGTATCGGAAAAACAATACGGGAAGGCAATAGATTTTTATAAAAAAACGCTGGCCCATCTTGAAATTTATACGGGGAAAAATACACCCCAGTACAAGGTGGTCTTATCCAATATGGAAAGCATTAAGAAGTTGTGTGACAGTCACGTAGAAAAGAAGGAGTCTTTTGAAACGGGGATGGACCTTTGCAGAGCCTATTTTGAAGCCTACGGAAGGCCTATGCTTTTGGAAAAATTCCCGGAATATCTTGATAAGATCACAGTGGGACTTGTGGGAGAGGGATCTGACTGCTTTGGATTTGATGACGAGGTATCAAGGGACCATGACTTTGGACCAAGATTTTGTATGTGGGTGTCAGAGGATACTTATAAAAAGATTGGCGCAGAACTTACAAAAGAGTATGAAGGTCTGCCGGATAGTTTCGGTGGCTATACAAGAAATATGACCTGTACCGGAAAATTCAGGCAGGGCGTGATGGTTTTAGAAGAGTTTTTAGAGCACCTTCTTTTAACCAAATATATGCCGGGCACGGATAATGACTGGTTACAGCTTCCGGAAAACGGTCTGGCGGCACTTAGTAATGGTGAAATATGGCATAAAGGGGATGGAAGGCTTGATAATTTACGAAAAGAATTAAAGGCATATCCGGATCGGGTCAGATATAAAAAAATTATGCAAAGCTATCACCTGATAAGGCAGATGGGGCCGTATAATTACTTCCGAATGAAGGAACGCAGAGAAAATATTGCAGCCGAAATTAGCCTAGCAGGCTATATGGAAAATGTTATGAAAGTGGTATATTACTTAAATAACGTTTATCCTCCTTTTTACAAGTGGCTGCATAGAGGAATGAAGGATTTTCCCATCTTGGCGGAAATTATGGATATTTTAAATGCCCTAAATGACTACAAAGATGATGAAAAGACGGTAAAAGGCATTATGCAGGTGGTGGAACAATTGTTAGACTATGAACTAAGTAGGGATAAGAAACTGCTGATTGAAAGCATTATTACACTGGAATGGGAAGCCTTTGACAAGGTGGACAATGAAGGTGGCAGAGCAGATTGTCAGGATGATTATGAGACATTCTACATTATGCGGAAAAGCCAGTATTTGACTTGGAATGAACCGCTTCTTCAAAGCTTTTTAAAGGATTTGGAGAGGGCAAAAGAGGCAGGCTGGAATATAATTAGCGAAAAGTATGCCAGAATGATGGAATCGACCTGCAAAGAAGAGTATGACAAACTGAAAGACAGACTTCCTTTTGTCAGCGAGGAAAAAAAGGCAGTTGTAGAGCAGATTGTAAAGATTCAGGTAGGCTTTATGGAGGTCTTTGCGAAGGAATACCCGAAAATGGCAGAAAATGCAAGGGTGATTCATACAAGTGAAGATACTTTTTTCAGAACTTCGTATGAAACGTACCTACGAGGGGAATTACTGACATATTCCGATGAAACCTTAAAACTATACGGACAAATGATTGTTTCACTGGCAAGAGAAAATAAAAATCTTGCAAAAATGATAATGGAAAATACAGCACACATGTATGGATATACAGATTTGAATCAAATCTAAAAACACTTGGGAGGAAGAATAATGGCAAAAAGCACAGATATTAAATTAAGAGACGCAGTTATATACAGTATTTATGTGAGAAATCACACAAAGGAAGGTACCTTCAGAGCGATTGAACCGGACCTTGACAGAATTAAGGAGTTGGGTACGGATATTATCTGGTTTATGCCAATTCATCCTATCGGAGTGAAAGGCAAAAAGGGGACTCTTGGTTGTCCTTATGCAAACAAGGACTATCGCAGCGTAAATCCGGAGTACGGTACGATGGAAGACTTTAAGAGCCTTGTAAATTTGATTCACGAAAAGGATATGAAATGTATTATAGACGTTGTTTATAACCATACATCACCGGACTCTGTTTTGACAGAGGAACATCCTGAATTTTTCCACCGTAAGGAAAACGGTGAAATGGGTAACCGTGTAGGAGACTGGTCCGATGTGGTAGATTTGGATTACAATAATAGGGATTTGTGGGAATATCAGGTGGAAAGTCTGAAATTCTGGGCATCTATTGTAGATGGTTTTCGCTGTGATGTGGCAAGTTTGGTACCACTCGATTTCTGGTGCTATGCAAGGGAAGAAGTATCCAAAGTAAATCCCGACTGCATTTGGCTTGCCGAAACAATAGAATACGGTTTTATTAAGTATTGCAGAGGTCTTGGTTACAAGGTGGCATCGGACTGTGAAATGTACACTGCCTTTGATATGGAATACGATTATGATATCTGGAATACATTCAAGGATTATTTGGAGAAAAAAGGTCCACTTGGCCGTTATATAGAAAGACTTAATATGCAGGAAGCGATTTATCCGGACAACTATATTAAAATGCATTGTCTGGAAAACCATGACCAGCCAAGAATCAAGTCTTATATCAAAGACCCTGTAATGCTCAAAAACTGGACAGCTTTTCTGTATTTCCAGAAAGGGGCAACTCTTTTATATGCGGGACAGGAATTTGAAAACAAATATCAGCCGAGTTTGTTTGAAAAGGATGATATTTCCATTCAGACAGGTCATGATTTAAGCGGATTTATGCGCAGACTTTACAATATCAAGAAGCAGATATTGCCGACAGACAGTGACTTTGAGGCAGTATGTGATGACACAAATGCGACAGTGGTGGCTACACGTGTCAGCGGACATCATAAGATTGTGGGGGTCTTTACTTTGGAAGGAAAGGAAGCCAAAGTTAATGTTCCGTTAGAAGACGGCGAGTACATAAATCTTGTAACAAGAGAAAAAATAATGGTAGAAGGCGGAACGCTGACTATCAAAGATATGCCGATGATTCTGGTATAAAGAAATTTGTAATTTGAATTTAGGAGTAGTATGGAAAAAGCACTTGTTGTAGCACTCGATTTGGGAAATGATGCAGAATTTTTATATGATTTGGAAGAACTGAAAAGACTTTGCGAGGCCTGTGATATGGAGGTGGTTGATACCGTCATCCAAAGAGCCGACAGCATGAATAAAGCCCTTTTTATCGGTACAGGTAAGGTTTTGGAAGTGAAAGAAGCAGCCTCTATATATGGCGCAGAAATCGTTGTTTTTAATGATAGTCTTTCACCGATGCAGGTGAGAAACCTGCAAAACGAAATTGGCTTGCCGATTTTGGACAGAACCACACTGATTTTGGACATTTTCTCAAAAAGAGCCAAAACAAGGGAAGCTAAGGTGCAGGTAGAAACCGCAAGATTACAATATTTATTGCCACGTCTTGCAGGACTTCATGCAGCCCTTTCAAGGCAAGGCGGTAGCGGCGGCGCAGGTCTTAGTAACAAAGGTGCCGGCGAACAAAAGAAGGAGCTGGACAGACGACACATCGAAAACAGACTGCATCAGCTTAGAAAAGAATTGGATGAGGTTGCCCACGATAAGCAGATTCAGCGGAAAAAGAGGGACGCATCGGGAATACCGAGAGTGTCACTTGTAGGGTACACCAATGCCGGAAAATCCACGCTTATGAACCGTATGCTGTCTCTTTGCGGCAACGATGAAGAAAAGCAGGTTTTTGAAAAAGATATGTTGTTTGCAACACTGGAAACCACAGTCAGAAAAATTGAAACCGAAAAAAACAAATGCTTTTTGTTATCGGACACCGTTGGTTTTATACACAAATTACCCCATGGGCTTGTAAAGGCATTCCGTTCCACCCTGGATGAAGTAAAGGAAGCGGACTTATTGCTTGTGGTGGTCGATTATTCGGACGAACACTATAAAACCCAGATTCAGGTGGTAAAGGATACCATCAAGGAACTGGAGGCTTCTGACAGGGAAATTTTGTATGTGTTTAACAAAGTGGATAAGGCGGAAAATGAATTGGCAACCAAGGCACAAGGTGAGCCTGTTATCAGGGAAGATGCCATTTATATGAGTGCTCATAACGAAGAGCATGTGAAGGCACTGATTGAGTTTGTGCTGCAGAGGGTGTATGGAGAATATGTAACAGCCACTTTTTTATTCCCTTATGATAAGTCAAATCTGGTGCATATTTTAAAGGAAAATGCCCAGGATGTGACGATGGAATATCTGGCGGAAGGAACCCGTGTGACAGCACTTTGCGGTAAAAAAGAAATTTCCAAATTTGTTGAATATATGTGTTAGGTGAGGTGGACAATGTTTAGATTGATTTTAAATGTAGAAGACGTGGATTATAATACGTTAATTGATATGGTTTCTGAAATGGTAAAAAAGAACAAGGACAATCCCGCACTTAAGGGGATGAAAATTCCGCCTATGGGCTTTGCTATGGTTAAAAATTTACCAAATCAGCAGAAAAACGAAATGCTTGCAATGATTGTCAATCAGGATAAAACGCGTACTATCCAGACTTTGGAGAGCGTGATTGGCGCAAACTTTGGAGCGGTAAAAATCCTGAATGCACAGGGAACTGCCATTTCAAATGGTGTTCAGGTGCAGGTGGATGTAGGTGCATATGATTTTGACAGGGGAATTGATATATTTTTTCCGAAATATTTAAGTAACGAAGATTTTAATGAAGCCTTAGGTGATAGCGAGGCGTCTGCTATGACAATGGGAGATTTTTGTCAGGCAGTTAAGGAATTGTCGATGGATGATAAAGAAGTTGTTTTTCTTAGAAGTTTGCGTATGAAAAAGGAAAACTTTTTGTATGATCTGGAATGTGCGATGAAAGGAAAAGGAATTTCGGCACGGCTTCCGGAACTTAAAATCTTGGTTCGAAGATAGACTTGAAGGATTCATATGACATTATGAGGAGAATTGAGATGAAAAATGTAATTGAAGTTAATCATGTTTCAAAGAAATTCGTAACAAATAAAAAATATCCCGGCTTAAAGGGAGCCATTAAAGGGCTTGTTTCCAGAGAAAAGGAAGAAAAGGTGGCTGTGGATGACGTTACGTTTTCGATTAAAGAAGGGGAAATTGTTGGATACATAGGCAGTAACGGAGCCGGAAAATCGACCACCATTAAAATGATGACGGGCATTTTGATACCGACAGAGGGAGAAATCAGAGTAAATGGTGTTGAACCGGGAAAGAAGAGAAAAGAAAATGCGGCAAACATCGGGGTTGTATTCGGGCAGCGAACACAGCTTTGGTGGGATTTGCCTTTAAGCGAATCTTTTACAATTTTAAAAGAAATTTATGATGTTTCAGATGAAGAATACGAAAAACAGATGGAGTTTTTGAACAGGGTACTTGGACTTCAGGAATTTTTCCATAAGTCTGTAAGAACCCTTTCTTTAGGGCAGAGAATGCGTGCCGACCTTGGCGCGGCATTATTACATAATCCGAAGGTTTTATATTTGGATGAACCGACCATTGGTCTTGACCTTGTGGTAAAGGACAATATCCGTAGTGCAATCAAAGAAATCAATGAAAAGTATAAGACGACGGTTGTACTTACAACACACGATATTGGTGATATTGAGGAACTTTGTAACCGCATTATCATTATCGACCACGGTAAAATTATTTACGACGGAACTTTGTCTGATTTAAAGGGCAAGTATGGTAAAAAGAGAAAAGTAACCCTTGTTGTCAAAGATATGTCCGTAATTTCCAAAGGCGATTATGCCAAGAAATTCGGCATGAAAAAGGATAGTCTGATTATCGAAAAGGATGAAAAAGACAGTTCGGTAAGTTTTACTTTTGACAAGGATACACTGGGAATTTCAGAACTTGTGACCTATACGTTAGAAAAAACGGAAGTGATGGATATGAACATCCGTGAAACAGAGCTTTCTGAAATTGTAAAAGAAATTTATAATCACGAAATTATGGAGAATGAAAATGAAACAGGGATTTAAAATTTACCTGCCGTTTGTGACTAATGAATTGAAGCGCAATCTGGCATATAAAGGTGCCTTTTACTTGTGGATTTTCATTAGCCTTTTTAGTTCTTTCATCAGTTATTTTTTGTGGATGGCTGTATATGGAAGTTCAGATAAGGCAATGCTTGGCGGACTGAGCCGGAACGAAATGGTAGTCTATATTTTTATGGTATATGTGACTTCATCTATGACGATGATTACCATATCTGACTGGGTCAGCCATGACGTAGTACAAGGCAATGTAGTAATGCAATTAATTAAACCGATTGATTACCGCTTAAGCCTTATTTCAAAGGCTGTAGGGGTAATGATATACCGGTTTTTGGCACCGGGAGTTTTTGTTTGGATAGGACTGGAGATTTATAAGGTATTTGTCCTTAAGATGGAATTCATATCTCTGACAAACTTCCTTGCATACATATTCAGCTGTTTTTTAAGCTTTTTGATTTGTGTATTGTTTGACTTTTGTTTTGGAATGGTGGCATTTTTCACAACATATATTTTTGGTATGCTGATGGCGAAAGAAGCGATTTTAAGCTTTTTGTGCGGACAGTTGATTCCGCTTAGTTTCTTTCCGGAGGCGATTCAGAAGGTGTTTGAGTTTTTGCCGTTTTCCTCTATGGTATACACACCGGTTATGATATACCTTGGCAAATACACAGGTATGGAGCTTTTGCTTGTCCTTACAAAACAGATATTATGGGTAGTGATATTGTATGCACTTGGTAGCCTCATTTGGAAACAGGTGACAAAGCGCCTGGTAGTGTTAGGAGGCTAAATATGAAAAGAACGATCAAAAAATATTTAAGACTTTATAAGGGGCTTGTGTCCCAGTTTTTCAAGGTGATGATGCAGTCCAAGGTGGACTTTTTGATGGGACTTGCGGGATTCTTCTTTACGCAGATTCTGGGGCTTAGCTTTTTGTTTTTGGTGTTCAGACAGATTCCGTCTTTGAACGGTTGGAGTCTTGAACAGCTGGTGTTTATTTACGGGCTTGCGCAGATTCCAAGGGGAATTGACCACTTGTTTACGGACAATATATGGCTTGTGGCGTACCGTTATGTTATTAACGGTGATTTTGACAGATATATGCTTCGGCCTATGAATATTTTGTTTCAGGTAATCAGTGAAAAACTACAGCCTGATGCTATCGGGGAATTGGCGGTAGGAACGATTCTGGTGGTAAGAGCCTTTTTCATCGGTGTGGTTTCGTTTGATTTACCGCAGCTGGTATTGTTTGTTGTATCGATGTTTGCAGGTGCTCTGATTTATACATCTATCAAACTGTTTTTTGCATCCCTTGCGTTCTGGGTAAAACAGAGCGGACCATTTTTACAGTTGGCTTATGAAATGGCGGATTTTGCAAAATATCCGATTGAAATTTATTCAAAAACAATCCGTTTTATCATCACATGGATTATTCCGTTTGCGTTTGTGGCATATTTACCGGCACTTTATTTCCTGGACAAGGGACCTTGGTATATTATTTTGGTTGAGTGCGTTATCAGTGTGGTGCTTTGGGGGATTGCTTATGCGACCTTTAAGCGAGGAACGATGATATATGAGAGCGCAGGCAATTAAGATTGCCAGGAAACTAATATAAAAAAGAATAATGTTAAAAGCAGAATCCGGATTATATGAAAAAGTGTCATTCGGATTCTTTTTTATAGAGGTGTTTTTCTTGCAATGAATTGTGGTAAGTGCTAATATTGTTACATCATTATTATATATGAGGATACGATATGAATAGAAGAAAAAGGATGAAAATTATTATACTTTTGGCGATGGTTGTAACTATGCTCGCAGGATGCGGGAAAATAGATGAAATACCGGTGTCAGAAGAAAACAAAGAGGAAGCTTTGCATACAGAGGATGTAGTTCCGGTATATGTTAGCAGTCTTAAAGGAATACAAAAATTTGATGAAAAAATAGATTATTCCAATAGTGACAACTGGATGTTTTTGCCGGAAGATACTTCGAAGTCAGTAGATACGATTTATTTATATCCTTCCGCTTACGGAATTAATGGTGAAGCAACAGAAGATATCGCAGATATAGATGATGTGAACATGAGACTGATGGCAATTTACTATGCATCCTCACAGGCAAGTATTTTTGAAGAAAGTACCAATTTATATGTACCCTATTATCGGCAGTTTACAGTAAACAGTCTGGTGAATATGATAGAGGAAAGTCCGGAGTCTTTGCAATATATTGCGGCCCAGGATATTTACAATATGTTGGATTACTATTTTGAAAATTGTAATGAGGGTAGACCATATATATTGGCAGGCCATTCTCAAGGTTCCGTTTGGTTGACGGTGGTACTGGAAGATTATATGAAAACGCATCCGGAATATTATGAACGTATGGTGGCGGCTTACGTTATCGGGTATTCGGTAACGGATGAATATCTTCAGAAAAATCCGCATCTGAATTTTGCAAAAACATCGGATGATACAGGCGTTATCATATCTTACAATACAGAGGGACCGGGAAACAGTGAGGCTTACAACTGTGTCGTAAAAGAGGGGGCGATATCCATTAATCCGATAAGTTGGACTTTAGATGATACATATGCAACTAACGGCGAGGTGGATGCCAAAATTGATTTAAAAAGAGGCGTTGTCATTTGTACAAGTATGGAAAATACACAGGTGATGAAAACTGCCTTGGCAGAATATTTTGGAGAAGATAGTTTGCATTTGTATGATTATAGTTTGTACAGCAGGGAACTTCAAAAAAATATTGCAGAGAGAATAGAAAATTTTATGGAAGAAAGCAAGGAGTAATTACACATGAACAAAAACAGCGTAGAATTATTATTGGAAAGAACCTTTTTATTTGACCCGAATATTTATATGGCGGTGGTCATGACACTGGAGGGTGATGTAAAAGCGGAAGAAATATACGAAGCAGTAAAGAAAGCTTATACACAGAATGCGATGACAATGTCAAAGGCCGTTTTGGATGAGAATGGAACGTTTTATATGGAAGAAATGGAAGAAACAGGATGTAAGGTTTCTATAGACAGCCGTGACTGGCAGGAAATCATGTATGAGAATGAACGCATACCGTTTAGGGTTAATGAAGGAGAATTAGTACGTACATTTATCATTCCGAAAGGAAATGAGACAGATATTTATTTTATGATACATCATATTACATGTGACGGAAACGGAATCTTCCTTCTGGCAGAGGATGTTTTAAGTAACCTTCAGGGAAAAGAAGTTGCTTACAGAAATTCAACTGTTATGACTAAAAAAGGCGTTATTAAAAAGGGCGGTTTGAATTTTTTGGAGAAGATAGGTCTTAAAAAATTGAGTTCGAAGTGGTGTGAGGAGGAAAAAGAAGTATTCGGCTGGGATACTTATTATAAAATACATGAGGATTTTTGGAAGGACAGCAAAACAGAGATTGATTTTACGGAACTGGAAGGCAGTGAATTAGAAGAAATCAAAGCAAAGTGTAAGGAACTTGGTGTGACAGTAAATAGTTATATGGTTACAAAATATTTGAAGGATTATACCGGAAGACAAAAACTGGCAATTCCTACAAGTATCCGTGAAAATGACCGTAGTATTTCCTGTATGGTTAGTAGTGTTATCGCATATGCAGAATATGATTCTAATGCAACCTTTGAAGAAAATCTCGTAAGGATTAATAAAATTCTTGTGAAGGAAATAAAGAATATCCGTTCCGTTTATTATATTCCGCAGTTTATTGCATATTCTGAAGGAACACTTTTAGATGCAGCCTATGTTCAACAGTATATGGGATATGAAAGCAGACGTGCTGACAGAATGAGACAAATTTTAGGCTTATACGGAGCAGGAAGAACAAAATTAGGTGTTACAAATTTAGGTGTTGTTTCTATTTCCGGAGAATGTGACAGATTTAAAATCAAAAACCTTATTCCGGTTGCTCCTTGTGTTGCAACTTCAGAAAGGGTAATTACGATTAGTACGTTTAAAGGAAAGATGCTGATTGCGGAAAGCAAAAATGTAAAGAAATAAAAATATGTCACCTATAAAATGAGGTAGTAGATATGAACAAAGTAAACAATACTCATGTAGTATGGGAAATTACGAGATTATTACAAGATGCGGAATCCTTGGAAGATGCACTGCGTGTCAGCCTTGGAATGGTTGTCAGAGCGGTAGATGCGGAGGCCGGAACAATTTGGTTTTACAATAAAAAAGGTGATGGAAGAATTTACCCATCTTTTTGGATTGGCGGAGCGGATTTAACAGGTCTTAGTCTTGCAGCAGGTGAAGGCATTGCGGGAAAAGTTGTAGAAGTTGGTGAAACCACAGTCGTAAAAGATTGTCAAAGTGATCCAAGATGGGCAGGGCGTTTTGATAAAGCCACCGGTTTTGTAACAAGAAGTATGATTTGTGTCCCGCTGCGAAATAAGTATGAGGTTATTGGTTGTATTCAGATTATCAATAAAAAAGACGGTTCTTTGTATGATGATGATGATGTAGAGTTATCAGAAACACTGGCAATGTTGACAGCCATTGCGGTGGATGCCAGAGGATTGAATTTAGGATTTGCTGAGGAAAAGCCAATCTTGCTTTCCTTGCGCGGAATTACAAAAAGTTTCGGACATGGTGAAACAAAGGTACAGGTGTTAAGAGGTGTAAATCTGGATATACGGGAAGGCGAATTCCTTGTGATTTTAGGTGAGTCCGGTTGCGGAAAGTCAACCATGCTCAATATTATTGGTGGTATGGACCAGCCAACCGAAGGTGAAGTATTGTTTGACGGAAAAGATTATGCCAAAGCAAGTGAGCAGGAACTGACAGAGTATCGTAGACGTGCGGTGGGATTTATTTTCCAGGCTTATAATCTGATGCCTACTTTGACGGCGGAAGAAAACCTTAATTTTATCGGGGAATTGGGCGAAAATTCCATGCAGGCGACAGAGGCATTAAAGAGTGTAGGCTTATATGAAAAGAGAAAGAATTATCCGGCTCAAATGTCAGGTGGTCAGCAGCAGCGAGTGTCTATTGCAAGAGCGCTGGTTAAAAATCCGCGACTTATACTTGCGGATGAACCAACGGCGGCTTTGGATTATGAAACAAGTATAGAAGTTCTTACTGTTTTGGAAGAGGTTATCAAAAAAGGAACAACATTATTGATGGTAACCCATAATGAAGAAATTGCCAAAATGGCAAATAGAGTAATTCGTATGCAGGGTGGTGTTGTGGCAGAAGTTACGATGAATGTTCATCCTGCAAGTGCGAAGGAGTTGGTGTGGTAATGAAAAGAACACAAAGAAAACATTTGTTCAAGACCATTCAAAAGAATATGATATCGTTTTTGGCGGTTGCGCTGATGGCAGCTACGGGGATTTCTATTTATTTAGGAGATCAGTCTGCGGCAAAAGCAATCCTGGAAAGTGCGAATCAGTACTTTGTTGATAATCAATTGCAGTCCTTTGAAGTCAGCAGTATGTATGGGATGACAGACGGTGATATCGAGGCTATGAAGGAAATTGATGGCATCGATGAAGTAGAAGGTGGTTATTCTGCAATAAGCATATTAAACGGTAACAATGGGACCGGAAAAATGCAAATCAGAGTTCATTCCCTGCTGGATAAAATGAACCTTCCGATTGTGCTGGAGGGAACCTTGCCGACAGAGGAAAACCAGGCTGCGATAGAACAGAAAATGGCAAAGGAAGAAGATATTCACGTTGGTGATACGATTGTTATAGAACATGAGGGAGAGTTAAAAACAGAAACATTTCTTGTGACGGCAATTATAAATCAGCCTTCTTTTTGTTGTGCAAAATCTTTGGATAGCAGAGGGATGAACAATACGGGAATTGGTTCGGCGTACTATTACATAGCCTTGCCGAAAGAGTCTTTTGACAGTTCTTACTTTGGAGGTAGTTATACAACCGCTTATGTAAAAAGCTATGAATTAGATGAGTATTTTTATTTTTCTGACGAATACAAAGAAAAAGAGGCGGCTTTTAAAGAGCAGTTACAACAAGTGGGAGAAAAACAGGCGCCAATTCGTTTGGAAGAGGTTTTAGATAGCGCAAGTGCTAAGATTGCAGAAAGTGAAGCAATCTTAAAGGCGTATGAAGATAACATAGAGGCAGCAAAAGAACTTGTAGAAGAAATGGCGGTACCCGAAAAGTATCATAACAAGATGATGGAAGAACTCGATAAGGCAAATAAGAAGGTCGAGGATGGGTTTGTAAAACTGCAAGAAGCCAAAGAAGAACAGTCATTGCTGAAAGAAGAAAGTTGGATTGTGTCCATTCGTAATGACATTGGGGATGTACGAAGTATTGATATTATTGTGGAAGGCTTATATGGATTGAGTTATTCACTGGCGCTTATCTTTGTGGTTGTCAGTGTTCTGGTTTGTTATTCTGCGATTAGTCGTATGATTAATGAACAACGGACTTATATAGGTATGCAAAAAGCCTTGGGATTTACCACCGGGGAAATTTTGCAGCATTATATGGGATACAGTATTATTTGCGGACTTGTTGGTGTTTTGGAAGGTTTTGTGGCTTCCGTATTCAGCGTACAATTTTTGAACCTGAAGATTTATGAAGGGGTATTTTTGCTGGGCACGATTCCGTTATCGTTTTCATGGGGACATGCGATTTTTATATCCATATTCTTTATGATAATTTTTATGGCAGCATCTTATGTTGCGTGTAAAAAAGAAATCTCATTGCCTGCAACAGATTTACTTCGCGGAGAGATTGTGGAGAGAGAAAAACCATTTTTCTTTGAGAAAATCGGAGCTTATAAAAAAAGCCGGTTATATACCCGCGTTATGGTAAAAAATGTGTTGGGAGATGCACCTCGTATGGTGACCACCGTAGTGGGTGTTGCGGGATGTATTTTACTTCTGGTAATTTCATTTACTATGCTGATTGCGATGCAGGAATCTGCTGTTGTACAGTTTGAAAAGTATTTTTTATATGAAAATCGTCTTGTGGTAGATTCAGAAACAGGCGATATGGAAGAATATGAAAAAATCCTGGATGAAGAAGCAGTAGAATATATCCGGATTCAAGACAGACTTAAATTGTGCCGTGAAACAGACGGTAATTGGTCCAGTGCGCATGTGGTAGTAGTTTCAGATGCCAATGCCTTAAAGGACTTTATGGTTTTGGAAAATCCGGATAAAAGAGAAGTAATTGAGTTGCCTGAAAAAGGAATATTGGTGTCTTTAAAATGTATGGAAAACTACGATTTGAAGGTAGATGATATTCTTGAAATTACGGATGGAGAAGGAAATCCGAAGCAGGTGACTGTGGCAGGAGAAATTGAACACTATTTGCCCTACAACTTATTTGTAATGTCAGAAGAGTATTATAAAGAGGTAATGGGAGAAGAAGCCGACCGCTGTGTATTTTTATTAAAAGGCAATATTGACGGTCTTTACGATAAGGTAAAGGAAATGGACGGTTTCCTTTCTCTGAGAGATAACAGCGAATACATAAAAATGAATAATGCACTGTATTTGGTAGTGGTGATTTGTTTTGTTTTTGCCGCTGTTATGGCAGTTTTGGTCATGCTAAATCAGAATGTTATGCATATTAACCGAAAAGCCAAGGAACTGTCCGTTATGCGTATTAATGGATTCACGATGAAAGAAACGAAGGCATTTGTTTCAAGAGATAATGTGTTCTTGACTTCATTGGGAATCCTGGTGGGATGGATAATCGGATGCATTTTTGGTTATGTGGTAATTCGTATCTTAGAGGTCGCCGTGACCCATTATGTCAGAACACCAAGCATTAAAGCGTGTTTGATTTCAGCGCTTATAGGCGGTGTATTTGCTTTTATTATGAATAAGATTGCTTTACGCAAAATTAAGAAATTAAATCTAACCAATGTAAATGCAAATTAGGTGTATTTGTAAGTGTGCATTGAGGATTGGGAGAAAAAGAGTATGGAGAGAAAGATTAATAAAAGTCAGTTACAGGAATTACTGCATTATTTTTTGTTTGACCCCAATATTTATATCGCTGCAGTTATGACCCTGAAAAGAAAAGGTGATGTAAGTGTCGAAGAAATAAAACAAGCGGTGGAAAAGGCATATACAAAAAATGAAACCACCATGTCAAAATTAGTATTAGACAATGGGGAGATTTATTTTGAAAATATTCCTGAAACCGGCTGCAAAGTTTTTATTGACTCGCGGGAATGGGTAGATATATTGCATGAAAATGAAAAAAACACATTCCGCATTAATGAGGGAGAACTTGTCAGAACTTTTATTATTGATGGAAAAGACGAGGTTCGCATATTCATTATGGCGCATCATATTTTGGGAGACGGACAATCCCTGGTTTTACTGGCACAGGATATTTTAAGTTGTTTGGCTGGGGAAGATGTGGAGTATAAAACGCTCAATAATGAAGATGAGGAAATGATACCTTCGGATATAAAATACCCATTCTTAAAAAAAGCAGGTATTAAGCTGTTGAATAAACAATGGGAAAAGACCGGAAAACTTTTTGGTTGGGAAGATTATTACAATATTCATGAAAAATTTTGGAAAAACAGACAAACCTATGTTGAAAAAATAGTTCTGTCCGAAGATATGCAAAAGATACGGGAAAAAAGTAAAGAAATGGGAATTACCGTAAACAGTTATATTGTTGCAAAACAATTTGAGAAGTTTCCGGAATATGAAACCGTTGGTATGCCTATATCTTATCGGGGAAATAACCGCTCCCTTGCCAATAAAGTGACTATAATTAAAGTTAATTATAAATACAATACGGCTATTTCTTTTGAAGAAAACGCGAAAAAGATACACAACATTATTAAAAAGACAAATGAAAATCCGGCAAAGAAATTTTTTATTGCTAAAAGTTTGGGGCTGTTTGGATTTGGACTATTGGATGGTGCTTTGATGGCAAAGTATACAGGGTATAAGAATGAAATTGCCAAAAGCGTGGTAGATATTATAGGAATGTCCGGAAAAAACAAGACCCCATTAGGAATTACGAATTTAGGCAATCTCAATTTAAGGACGGAATATGATTCTTTTGAAGTTGCAGAGTTTGAAGCAATGGCAGCATCTATGTCTACAACAAAGCAGGTAATGGCTCTTTGTACATTGAATGGCAGAATGAACATTTGTCTTAGTAGGGTGAAGGAAAGTGGAGTTTGAAAATAACTTCCATTGCCAAACCTACCAAAAAAAGGTATAATATTGCTAGTCAAAATTTGTATTTATGGGAGGGTGCCATATGCAGTATCAGAAAGGAACATTAGAAGTCAGATTAAACAGTCATATTAAGGACTACGATTTTCATAGGTTATATGAGAAGGATAAAGTTTGTTCTATGGCCACGGCTATTTGTGATGCCTTGAATTTAGAGATGTTACTTACAGATAGAAAGGGAAAAACCGTTTATCTGTGTGGCGATATGGCAGAGAATCCTGATGTAGATAATGTGCCCGGAATCAAAATCAGAGTATATGACCGCACAATTGCACATTTGTATGTAGGTTATGATGCGTGTGTGATAGATAAGGAAAAAGCAGAAGCTTTGGTAAAGGGCTTTGCGGATATGCTTGAAAGTCTTGGAAGCGAAAGTTATTTCCATAAAGAGGCGGGCATGTATATTGATGACCATCACAAGTCTAAGAGCATCCAGAGCGATAAGGAAGATGCATTGACAGGTCTTATGAGCCAGAGCTATTTTGAACACAGAATGCAGATTATCGACCGTTCGGAAGTGGTTCCGGTGGCGGCAATTGTGGTGAATATCAATGACTGGAAAGTGGCAAATGACAATTTTGGCGATGAAGAAAGTGACAGACTGATTGTAACTATCGCAGATATTGTGAAGGAAAATGCAAAACCGGAATACATAGTAGGCAGAGTGGACGGAGATGTTTTCCATATCATCATTCCTATGCCGGAGGATGGCGAAGCGGAAGCGTATTGTAAAGCAGTTCAGAGCACCTGTGATGCCTTTGAAGATGAACATCTTGCACCAAGTGTAGCTTGTGGTGTGGCTTACAAAACCAACGTGGAAGCTTCTATGGAAAGTGTATTTTCTGATGCAGAAGTGGAAATGTTAGAAAATAAAATTTCTATTAAAAATTCCGAAGAGTATTGCAATCGTTTGAAAAAAAAGCTATAACATATTACAATGTTTAAAGTTTTTATTAGGAGGTCATATAGATGAAATTAGTACCATTAGGAGACAGAGTTGTTTTAAAACCATTGGTATGTGAAGAAACAACCAAATCCGGAATCGTTCTTCCGGGACAGAATAAGGAAAAACCACAGCAGGCGGAAGTTGTTGCGGTTGGACCGGGTACAGAAGCAATTAAAATGGAAGTAAAAACCGGTTCACAGGTTATTTATTCCAAATTCGCAGGTACAGAAGTGAAATTGGATGATGAAGAATTCATTATCGTAAAACAGAGTGACATTCTTGCAATTATTGAATAATCTTGGAGGTTTTTAGAAAAATGGCTAAAGAAATTAAGTATGGCGCAGAAGCCAGAGCAGCATTGGAAGCAGGTGTGAACCAGCTTGCCAACACAGTTAGAGTAACACTTGGACCAAAAGGAAGAAACGTTGTTTTAGACAAATCTTTTGGGGCTCCACTTATTACAAACGATGGTGTAACTATCGCAAAAGAAATTGAATTGGAAGATGCATTCGAAAATATGGGTGCACAGCTTGTAAAAGAAGTTGCTACAAAGACAAATGATGTAGCAGGTGACGGTACTACAACAGCAACTGTTTTAGCACAGGCTATGGTAAATGCAGGTAT
>CAZMND010000022.1:0-25903 GCA_964567585.1 uncultured Lachnospiraceae bacterium | reverse complement strand
CTACTGCAAGACCTGTTGCAAGACCTTTTCTATCCTGGAACCAAAGCATCAATGTTTTAACCGGTGAAAGGTAACCTGTACCAAGACCGATACCCATAATCAAACCATAACATACATAGATACCAATTAAAGCAAGTGCACTTCCTTTATGAAGACCGCCGTACCAGATAAAGAAACCTGTACCTGCCATACCTGCTGCAAAACAGATAGTTGCAATCAAAGAAGATTTATGTATGTCTTTTTCTACAACGTTACCAAGGAATGCTGCTGACATACCAAGGAAAAAGATTGCAAAACTGAATGCCCATTCTGTTGCACTTTTTGAAAATCCAATATAGTCTGCGATTTCCTGACTAAAGATGGACCAACAATACACTGTACCGATACTACAATGCAATAATAACGCCGGAATTGCTGCGCGAATCCATTTGTTTGTACGCCAGCCACCGGACTTCTTAACATTTTCTCCCATAGTTCTTTACTTCCTTTTTCTTTATTTTCTCTTGAGTTTCTGCCTACTTTTTCTTTGCGAAACCCTAAACAGTATTATTATACACCTATTTTTAAAGAGTTTCAAGGAAATATGTATGAGTTGCATGGGAAGTTATTTATGTATTATCAATTTGGATCAATAACACCTTGCCAATACATCCGTTCTTTCAGCACTCTCATTATTGTCACTTGGGACTCACCTATGACATAAAAAACAAGATAGGTCTTGTATATACACATATATACATCTTGATTTTGAATATAATAACCTGTTTTTTGGTTTCTTTGTGGAAAAAATTCTAAATTCTTGATTGTTTTTTTGATTTGTCTTGAAAAATGCTCTGCGTATTCGCGATATTTGAATGTTTTTAGAATGTACAGTTTAATTGACTTGATATCAGAAACAGCTTGGGGAGAAATAACTACTTTATATCTCTTTCGTTTCATATTAAATTTTATCTATTTCCTCCCAAGCCTCTTCAATAGTATATCCTTCGCTGTTTTTCATACTTTCGAAACCTTGTAATAGTTCATCGTATAAAAGGGCAATACTATTTTTATCTTCTGACATACTATTTGTTTGTGTTATTGGTGCCATAAGAACACTTCCTTTCTTTGTCCTAATTATAACTGGCAATAATTAAGAAAACAATAAACTAAATATAAAATTTTTCTTATGACACCACACACTTTTATTCCTGTATAAATAACTGATTTGAAATTATATCTTCAAGTTGATTCGTATATCCCTCTGCACCGTAATCCTTATACTGAACCCAAATATAGACTCCATTTACGCAAAAATATGCCATTTCATAGTATATATAGTTATTTTCTCCCCACGCCACTTTCACATCATAAATTTTTGCTTTTCCATATACCGTATCCACTTCATTCTTTTTTGTATATAAATCCCCTTCATTTCCACCAGACATACAACTATACGCATATCCATAATCCGTATTTAAAATACGCACCAATTTTGCTCCGTCTTGGAAGCATACCGCGGGATCATTCTCCATACGAGTCATCCCTATCGGTACATTGAAGCCCATTAATTTATTGCCATTATCATCTGTAAGCCAATTGGGATATTCGTAATCGAAAGCAATAGGTATTTGTTTTGGACCGGTCATAATACATATATATTCTTCCATATACAAAAGAGCTGTTTTTATTCCTTCATATGTAACAGAACTTTGAATCATTACACACCATTCATCATCTAATTTAATTAATGCATATACCCCATCAGCCCAGTTTTCTTCTTGTGCATCAGCAGAAAATAATTTGCACGTACCATATACAGTGTCAAACGTCTTTTCCAATTGAACAATTGCTCTATCATGTTCAAACATTTTTTCCGGTGCTACTTCTGTTTCATACCAATCCATGCACTGACCTTTTACACACATTAGATACAGCGGAAAAACAAGAATTCCCGTAGACAGTTTGTTGATACTGGCAAAATATTATAATGTCTCACTAGATTACATTACAGGTGCGAGTAATATAAAAACAGAATACCCCAGCAAATAAATACTTTAAATTATAGAATTCCTCTGCATTTTTTTGAATAGCTTGCCCGAACGGGCTTGATTGATAGTGACAGGCATATGCATTTTGCATATGCCCTTTGAAAATTTAGATAAATAGAACTTTTTACATATTTTCCTCAAATTGCTGAATGGATTCCGATTTTGCCGCTAATTTCAGCCACTTAAGTAAGACCGACAAATCTTTTTCATTTATGATTCTTTCCTGCAACTGTTCGGAAACCGAACCGATTTCTCTTAATAAAAACAGAATATCTTCGGCTTTTCCTTCAGCTTTTCCTTCGGCGCGTTCATCTCTAAGCATTTCGCGTAAAATCATAAAATTCTCCTCCATTTTCCTACTTGACTTCACCTTTTGGACACTATTTTGTAATTGCCTAACAAAATCATTTTGGAAATCCTTAGTGCTATCCACCAAATCAGCTTTTACAAACTCAAGAAACGCCACCATTTCTTCCGGCACTTCATCTCGATTTTTCCCTCTGGTATTTAGAAAAATACTTTTTGCACCATCACTGATTGATAGTCCTATATCTTCTATACATAAATTTTCAAACGTATAGCAATATTTGCCTCTCATAAAAGGATCAAAGTCACATATGAAAATCACATATGTATTTGGTAATTGAGAATAATCCTCACCACTAAGCAACAATTCCATATCAATGTGACTATGATAGTATCTTGCTCTTTTACCCAATGACGTTTCTTTAAGTGCTTGCATCTCTACATTATAGTGGGTATTGTTCCCGTCCTTTGCATACACATCAAGTCGCACTCCTTTGTATTCAGGATGATATACAATGCTCTTTTCTTTATTTACTTCTACCCTTTCAATTGGAAAGTCCAGAACCATTTCCAAAAATCTGCGACAATTTGCCTCTTCACACATAACTGCTCCAAAAACAAAATTATCTTTAATCGTGAGTTCACTAAGCGTTTTCTTCATATATTTTCCTCCGTTTTTGCAGAGGAATTCTATATTCACATACTAGCATATCATCTTTCTGTTATTCAATATCTTTATTAAGGTATTTGGAGAAATTTTCAACCACAAAAAACACTACGCAGCCCACGCCGTAACACACAATATCCTTCACATCGGATACGGAACCAATCAGTATGGAAAAGAACCGGTTGTCCGATAGCCCCAGCACTTCCACAATACGGAAAAACTGTAAAACTTCCACACCTGCTGCCAAAATAAATACATAAAGTGGTAACCCTTTTACACTCTTGGGAATAAAAATCCGTAAAAAAGTACATATCAAAACTGTCACCAATACATCTCCGATGTATGGTCTTATAAAATTATCATGCACAAACAATGCAATCAGTACTTCCACCACTAACAATAGCAACGTAACACACGCATATATCATTCTCTTTTTCATAATATCTCCACAAAATCTTATGATTGATTACTACTTGAACAATTCGCCGCATCAATGGCAACCACAAGCATCAGTCCCATGAATTCATCTTCCGGATTTGCAAAATCAATCACGTAAGTGTCGCCCCAGTGCAAAAGTTCCTTATTAATATGAATGATGGAACTGCAGCCTTCATACACATCATAATCCCAGCCAAAGAAGTCGCCCTCCACGCGCCAACCGTTGAAATCCACATCATATTTGGGACGAAAAAAAGTAAATTCCTTTTGGATTTTTCCCAAAACCATTCCACCGATTTCAATATCAAACTGCGGCAAAAAAGAAAGTACTTTTTCCTTTACCATGCCAATTTCATTATTGTTAGCATCAAACACGCGAAGTTGATGTCCCCATGTTAAAAAGTCTGCCTTTACAAAATATTTTACATTGCCGTTTTCATCATATATGTCATATGAGTCCGTCCAAGAGAAAACCCTCTGCTTAATTAACAATTTCATTTTTTACCTCCATTCATATCACATATCGGGATTATTACGGAATGGGATATCTCATCAAATCCGCTTCTAAAATCAATTAGCCAATCACCTCCATGAGCCGGGATGTGTATTGAACTCCCCCCAAAACCCAGACAAGTCCTATTCCCAAAGCAAATCCAAACACGCAAAGTAATACTTCTTTCCACCAGTCATAATCTAATTTTCTTTTAATATGGTCATAAACCATTCTACTTATACAAAGCACAAGCGCCGCTATAGGGAAAAAATAGATAACAATACCTGCTACTGTCGACCCCAGTTCGGTAAATTCCAGTGACACACCTCCAAATCCCCCCCATCCAAGAAAAGCTATCCTCCAATAGGCTGAATGTGCTTCGTATCCAAACAGTATATATGTAACTGCTAATATTATGGCTGTAATTTTTTTCATCTGCACCACCTTACTTGCAACAGAACTTCTCTGCAAATTGTTTCGTTTATAGTACAATCCTACACCTTTTTACCATTCCTGTCATCTTGATTTTTCCAATAATCAGTGCTATGCTTGATTAGATGGGCAAAATGCAATTTCTAACGCATTTGCCACGCAAACTAGAGAAAAAAGAATATACGAGGTGTAAAAAAATGTCAGTAACTTTTGATCATTTACTTGCAGAAGTAGCAAAATGTGAAATGAAAACTGTTGCAGTTGCAGTTGCACAGGACACTCCAGTCCTCGAAGCTGTAAAGGCTGCAAAAGAACGTAAAATCGCTAACGCAATTTTAGTTGGTGACGAAGAAAAAATCAGAGCAATCGCTGCCGAAATCGATATGAATTTGGAAGGCTTCGAAATCATCAACGTACTTGATACAACAGAAGCGGCTCTCACAGCAGTGAAGCTTGTTCATGACGGCAAAGCTGATATGTATATGAAAGGTTTAATCGATACAAAAGGCTTCTTAAAGAGCATCCTCGATAAAGAAGTAGGTCTTCGTACAGGTAATCCTTTATCACACGTTTGTCTTTTCGAAATCAAAGGTGTGGAACAGTTACTTTTCTTAACAGACGTAGCTTTCATCACATACCCGACTTTAGAAGACAAGGTTCATATCATCGAAAATACAGTAGAAGTTGCAAAAGCTTGTGGTATCGAATGCCCTAAGGTTGCACCTATCGCTGCTGTAGAAGTTGTGAATCCAAAAATGCCTGCAACTGTTGAAGCTGCAGAACTTACAAAAATGAACGAAGAAGGACTTATTAAAGACTGTATCGTAGACGGACCATTGTCTGTTGACCTTGCAATTTGTCCGGAAGCTGCAAAACATAAAAATGCAGAAGGCAGAAAAATTGTTGGTGATGCTGATATCCTTTTATTCCCTGACATTCACGCAGGTAACATCGCATACAAATTCCTTGTTCATACAACAGAATTCAAGAACGGCTGTATCTTAACAGGTACAAAAGCTCCTGCAATTTTAACATCTCGTTCAGATAGTATGGAAACAAAAGTTAACTCAATTGCATTAGCAGCTGTTGTTGCAGAAGCAATGAAAAAGAAAAATTCATAATTTATAAAGGAGAACACAATATGTCAATCAAGAGTTTAATTATCAATCCGGGCTCTACTTCAACAAAAATCGGCGTATTTGAAGACGAAACTCTTTTATTCGAAGAAACTCTTCGTCACTCAACAGAAGAAATTGCACAGTACGCATCTATCGTAGACCAGAAGGATTTCAGAAAAGAAATTATCGTTAATCTTTTAAACGAAAAGAACTTTGATATCAAATCATTAAATATGGTTGTTGGCCGCGGCGGTATGTTAAAACCAATCCCGGGCGGTACTTATGCTGTAACAGATGATTTATTAGAAGACTTAAAAATTGGTAAACAGGGACAGCACGCTTCTAACTTAGGCGGTATCCTTGCAAGAGAAATCGGTGATTCCATCGGTGTTCCATCTTACATCGTTGACCCTGTAGTTGTTGATGAAATGATGCCAATCGCAAGATACTCGGGTGTACCTGAGCTTCCAAGAACCAGTGTTTTCCATGCACTCAACCAGAAGGCTGTTGCAAAACGTTATGCTAACGAAATCGGAAAAGCTTACACAGACTTAAACTTAATCGTTGTTCATATGGGTGGCGGCGTTTCAGTTGGTGCTCACCAGAATGGCCGTGTAATTGATATTTTCAATGCTCTTGACGGCGATGGTGCTTTCTCACCGGAACGTGCCGGAAGCGTACCAAGCGGTGCACTTGTTAAAATGTGTTTCTCAGGCGAATATACAGAAAAAGAAGTTTACAAAAAATTAGTTGGTAACGGTGGTTTCAACGCATACATGGGAACAAACGATATGCGTGACGTAGAAAAAGCAGTTCTCGCAGGCGACGAAAAAGCAATTGAATACCGCGATGCATTCATTCTTCAGGTAGCAAAAGATATGGGTTCTATGGCCTGTGTATTAGAAGGTAAAGTAGACCAGATTATTGTTACCGGCGGTATCGCTTACGATAAAGGCGTTGTTGCAGGCCTCAAAGAACGTGCTGAATGGATTGCTCCATTTACAGTATATCCGGGTGAAGACGAACTCCTTGCACTTGTTCAGGGCGGACTTCGTGTTATCAACGGTGTTGAAGAAGCGATGAAATACTAATTTCAACTATTACAGTTAAAATAAAAGCTATGTGCTATCAGCGAGTTTTAATCGCATTTGCACATAGCTTTTTATTAATCTATTAAATCAATTTTTCTTAGCAAATATCTTAATACAATCTCTTCATCAACCACTATTTTAGCCTGACACGCCATACCATTCATAAGCGTAGCTTCATTGCCATTTTTATCTTTTACAGACATCGAATCACATTCAACTTCAACAAGATAATATGCACTTCCATTCCCTTGGTCTATGGTAATATCTTTAGGTATGGAAACAACTTTTCCGGTAAAATAACCGTATTCGCTTGAGGGATAAGCAGCTATTTCAAACTTCACCGCTTGTCCCACTTCAAGTTTAGCCACATCTGTGTTATCAACATACAATTCAGCATAATACTTTGTGTTTTTCTCCGGATAAATTTTTCCAATAGAAGTTCCTTCTTGAATATACATTCCCTGTTTTACATCCTGTTGTAAATAAAAATATCCTGACATATTTGCTTTTATATTACAATTATTATTCTGTAGATCATAAGTTTTAAGATAATTTTCGTATTCGTCCCTCTTAGATTCATATGTAAGAATTTCGCCTGCAATATTGTTATTTTCAGTTAAAATATAAATATCTTCAATTTCAGAGTTCTGAGCAGTTTCTAATTGCAGCTTTGCTGAAGCAAGACTGGATTTTAAAGAAACCATCGTGTCATTAATACTCTCTATCTGCTGCTGAACACTTGCAATTTGCTGCGACTCCAAGCCCAATAAAGCCTGCTGTTTTTCACTTTGTAGTGCATCAATCTTGTTTTGTATTTCTTCTTGTACCTCACTTTCAGTGGTTTCACTCTCTGTTTCTTCAGTTGCAATTATTTCTTCATTTAAAACCGCATCATATTCAGCAATCATTTTCTGATATTCCGCGATTTTTGTATCATATTGACCGGCTGTATAGTTATAATTAGATAAATAACTATTAACTATACTATAATAGTAAGAATCATCTGCCCCAAACGCGTTGATGCGTGAAGTAATACAACTTTTGACTTGTTCAAGTTTGCTTTTTTTCACTTCATATTGTGCTATGGAAGCATTAATTGCATCGACATTTCCCTGATATGCGCTAATTTCTTCTGTATTATTACTATTAGCATTTATATTAGCATATAAGAGTTGCTCTTTATTGAGAAATTCCTGATAATACGGATTTTCCTTCATCTGCAATAGTGCATCACATTCGCCACCAAGGCTTTTCTCATAAGCATACAATATCTCCAGTCTATCATTAACATTATCTAATTCATTTTGATAGAATTTGATTGTCTCATCGAGTGACGTAACTTCTACAGTATATAAAATATCCCCTTCCTCTACATACTGACCATTCCTAACAATGCACTCTACTATTTGACCGGTTACTTCGCTACTGATTTCGTAAATGTATGTATCGCCTTTGAACATTCCATTGCTTTTAACCACAATATCTATTTTAGAAAAAAACATCCAAACAAATGCTACACCAACCATTGTCAAAGTCGCATATATGAAATACACAAAAAACGGATTTGGTCTGGCTTCATAAACTTCTGTACTATCGGACATGTCTTTCATATCCACTATTATAGGTTTCAAAAACTCATCCCTCCATTTCTTCCAATGATTGCTGTCTGACTAAGCTTGCATATTTTCCATCCAGCAAAATTAACTCTTTGTGTGTTCCACTTTCGATAATTTTTCCTTTTTCCATTACATAGATTTTGTCACAGTTTTTAATCGTACTTAAACGGTGCGCAATAAATATTGTTGTTACATCCTTGGCAAATTCATTAATTGTTTTATCCAATGCCTTTTCCGTTATCGAATCTAAATTGCTGGTCGCTTCATCTAATATAAGAATATCCGGTTTCTTTAGCATTGCTCTGGCAATCGCCAGTCTCTGTCTTTGCCCACCTGATAGATTTGCCCCATTTTCCTCCAACATCGTCTCATAACGAAGTGGCAATTCATTAATGAAATCATGTGCCTGCGCCATTTTTGACGCTTCAATAATATCGTCCATTGTCGCATCATCTATTCCCAATGTCAGATTTTCAAAAATCGTACCACTAAATAGAAAGGTTTCCTGTGGAATGTATGCAATTTTCTCACGCAAACATTCAAGCTGTATATCTTCGATATTCATTCCGTTTATCAGGATATCTCCTTTTTCTGCCGCATATAAATGTAATAATAACTTCGATAATGTAGTTTTACCCGAACCGCTTTCTCCCACAAATGCAATTTTCTGACCTTTTTCTATTTTCAAATTAATGTCTTCTAAAACCAATTTTCTTGTTCCATACCGGAAATTTAAATTTTTGATTTCGATATCACCGGCAAGACTATTTGGTGTCATTTTCCGATATTCTTTTTCAGTTTTTTCGGCTTCCAAATCCAGAATTTCGCCCAAACGGTCTGCCGCCACTACCGCAGTCTGCATCTGTGGCTGTAAATTTATCAAATTCTTAACAGGATCCAAAAAATAGGCTAAAAGCGAATTAAATGTAATCAGTGCTCCAATAGTCATTTCCCCATTGATTACACTAATACCTCCAATCCAAAGGATGACTATGCCACCAATCAGTTCAATAGAAGCTTTCAATGACATCTGTAAATTACTTACCCAGCTAAGATTAAAAATACTTCGTAATAGCTTAATAAACCTTATTTCTGTTTCACGATTTGTTTTTCTTTCAGCATTATAAGACTTAACTGTTTGAATACCATTTAATGACTCCACCATATACGAAGTAAGCTGTGCATTATTTTCCATTTGCTTTCGATTAAGTTTTTCATACCATTTGTTAAAACTAAATACAATAATGACATACAAAACAACAATAATAATGGTAATACCAAACAGCTTTGCATTTTGAATATACAAAATAATCGCACCTGCTATCGCCATAATGGTATCTATCATAATCGTAAGTGTCGCACCCGATATGGCATCTCTTACTTGTCCTGCATCATTGAATCTTGATATTATTTCACCCACTTTTCTCGTCCCAAAGAAATTCATCGGCAGTTCCAAAACATGACGATAATAACCAAGTAATAGAGCAATATCCAATTTTTGACTCAAATACAAAAGTAAATGCGACCTAAATGCATTTAAAAGAACCTTAAAAATATTTAATAAAATTACACCGATGGATAATGTCATTAACGTTTTTTTCAATCCATCAGGCAGTATACTATCTATCAATTCTTTAAAATAAAATGCCCCCAATATCCCTAAAATGGTATATATAAGAGAAGCCACAAAAATGTGAATAAGTAATTTTCTTTGCGGTATTAACAAATGGAAAAAGCGACTAAACAAACCTTTTGTTTCATCGCCTTTTTTGAATGTCTCATTTTTTACCAACAAAATAAGCACACCACTCCATTGATATTTCGGTGACGTTCCTTCTTCATATATCTCTCCAAAAAATTCCTCCGGGGTCAGCTTTACAATTCCAACACCCGGGTCGGCAATAATCACTTGCTTCTTTGTAATTTTATGTATAACCACATAGTGCAACAAACTACCATTCACAATTACGTGTGCTATACAAGGCAATGGAAAATCTGAAAAGAAAGCTTCCTTATTTCCCTTTACACCCTTTGCACTAAATCCTAACTGCTCAGCTGCTTTTATTACACCATATGCATTTGTTCCTTGTTTATCTGTTCCTGCAACTTCACGTATCCGGGTAATACCTATCTTGTAACCATTCTGTTTGCAGATGGTCGCAAGACAAGCGGCACCACAATCTGTTATGTCGTGCTGTTTTACACAATAATATTTCATTTGTTTTTCCTTTAAACTTCCACATTGATTTTTAACTTATATATACAAATTCTCTACATTACTGAAATCCTCTTTTTTTCTCAATCCAATAGCAAATTAGAAATACTATATATGATATTAACGTAATGAAAAATAATATCTTCATCGATAATAATTTGTATATGAATACATTTACACCAAATATTATTATAGAAATTGTTCCAATGATAATACTAAATGCATATATTTTTTTCTTATTCTTCATAATTCGTCTCCTTCTAACCAGATACTTGTCATACTATTATTACTGTATCAATGTCTTGCGTAAACTTCAGACATTGATACAGTAATGTGATTAAATATTGGATGCAATTTGGGCAACACCACCTAATGTAGTCCCAATACCTGTTACTATCAGTGCTCCACCTGCTACCTTTGTTGTGAGTGTTGGTTCAGGAATTCCTAAAAGTGCACCACCACCAACAACTTGTGCAACGCCTCCTATTACAGTAAGAACGCCTCCTACTACTCCCCAACCAGTTCCACCATCAACTATATTCAATTCCTTAACATCCATTTCAGCAAAATTATTAGTTAATACCATTTCCATAAAATCTTCTCCTATCTACATGCAAAATCTAATAAACTCGTTCCAGATGCCGCCAACAGTGCTCCCGCCGCAACTCCTGCTGCGATTCCTACCACTGGAGTTGCAACAATACTTGCTCCTATTCCAGTTGCCACGCCAGCCGCCGGAGAAATCCCAATCAATACAGTTCCTACAAATGCCGCAGCAGCCTCCAATCCACCACCACCGGCAATCGACAAAAATTCATCGTTTGTCAATTCACAAAATCCATTACTTAATACCATTTCCATTTTAGTATCTCCTTTTTCTAATTTAAATTTTCTTTACACTTATTCGAAAAAGCGATATACTTTACCTAGGTACTTTTTCTTAAAGTGCTTGTGTTTTGGACTCTGATGATTATCGCGATTTTCATCAGAGTCTTTCTCTATATAAAACAGTTCTAAGTAAATGTTAAAACTGATTTATACTTGGTTTTTCTAACAAAAAAGGCTACAATGAAAATATTCACTGTAGCCGAACTATCATAAAAGTATTTCTACTTTCTTAGACTTCTAGCTTTGCGTCCTTACATTTCTGTAAGTTTGCCTTTTTATATATAATATTAGTTTACATATTTTTTCCTATCCGAAGAACAGTTCCCAAACGAAACTCCCCGATGCTATTATAAACCCAGCCCAGTATAACATCTCTTGTTGCTCCTTTGACATCTTAAAGTGTAACAGGAAACTTTCTTCTTTTTCAAGTTTAACCTGTTAAGCGGTCACTTGACCTTTCGAACGGTCATTTTTACACAAAAAATTTTATTTGCTTCTCACATTTTCAATAACCCACTTTAAAACAGCATCATGTAACAATCTGTTCTCATATGTATTCGCTTCACCTTCATCTAACATACTTCTCCACAAACTATATTCTTCTTCCGTTCTGTCCACAAAAACATCCGGCAATGTTACTCCGTATATCGTTTCGTTTGTGTTCTCGTCAAATCCAATCGAAGGATAATATACATATACCAAAGAAGAATGTTTCAGACTACTACATACATAAGAATCTCCCAATCCTTCTCCTCCGGTACTGCTTCCAACAATTGTTCCCAAATTATTTTCTTTAATCATCGCAATGTATGTATCTGCTGCCGAACCGGTTCCGGGACCAACTAAATAATATACATTTTTATTGTTTTTAGCCTTTCCTTTATATTCGACCGTTCTTTGATAATAATGTGCATTTTCATCTTTAGCAGATTCATATTTTAACTTTGTACGCCAATCACTAAAAATGCACTGATTTGATTCGCTATTTGGAACCAGCCATTCGTAAGACTGAGTCACATCCTCACTATACAATGCGGGATATATATATTCTTGTGCATACTGGATATATCCACCATAATTATCCCGCAAATCAATGACCACCGTATCATATTTTATTTTTTTTAAATATTTCTTTAAGAATTCGCCTTCCGAATTCACAAAATTATTTATCGCTATGTATTCCAACTCATTAATTTCATCCGTATATACGACAATATCTCCGACATCAGTATTGCCATTCACTACATCAGTTTCAAAAATATCTTCATACCCAAATACCACTTCCGCTCCGTAATTAATATACATTTCCATCTCAACTTGATCACCATTCGGCTTTTCCCACAAAACACAAACCTGCTTTCCTACCTCGTTATTAAAAACACAGTACTTTCTATAAGGTTTGTCATTTGCATAATCATAGTATCTGTTAAATATAGAAAGATTATGGATTACATATTCATCTACATCCTTTCCGTCTATTTGAATTAACTCATACCCCTTCATATTTTCATAGCATTCAGGTAAATCTACTTCATCAACTATATATTTACCATCAACATATCTACTTCCCAACACCGCAACATCTTTATATTGTTTAATGCCCTCTTCAATAGTTTTTTTCCATGCCTCTATCTTGCTTTGTCTTCCCAGTTCAAATATAGTTTGTCTTGAATTATAGCAATTCATTGTTCGCAAATTAGAGTATAATGGAAAACACAACTCTGTATGAAAACTCGGTATTTCCTCACCAATAGCCTCCATAACACAATAGAATTCAAAATTATTCTCTGTTTTTACTATTTCATCCCTATAATACTCATAGCGTTCCTTAAAATTGATTCCATATAACTTTGCGCTTTCATCCAAAAACGGAACAGATTCAACTATAGTCGTATAAAAAGCATCAAAATCTTCTAATTTCTGACTTGAATCAAGTTCTTCAATTACATACTCACCATAGAACTTATCATTTATAAACTCTATAATTTTAAACCGATAAGCATATAGTAAAAAAAGAATTAGTGCGCTATATATACAGATTTTTATTACACGTTTTTTCACAGATTTTACCTCAATTGATACTACTCTTCATCATATGGTTTACTATACACAAATTCCGTATTTTCCGCAATACACTCCATACCCAACAGTTATAATCAGTGGTAAAACATACCTGATTAGATTAATTTTCTTATTCATCCTTACTCTCCATTCTTGTTTGTGACCATAGTGTTAAATCTTCGCTTTTACTTCTCCACAAAATAATACCAGTGACAATGGCCATTAGAATTAGAATAACAATTTGACGATTCATAAAAACATACTTTCCGCCATCGCCATATCTTTGTGTAACCATCATAGTGTTCCAAATATTTGCAAAATCCCAGACTGCATGCAATGTCATTACAACCAAAATATTTTTCGTTTTTAAATAAATCACTTGAAAAACAAAGCCAATAACTCCCACAAATATTATGTTACTAATTTTAGCATTCATTTCAGTTTGCTTATCAGCAATAAAATTGGGTATATGCATAGCACCAAATACAATCGCCGAATATATGCAACCAATAACAATTCTGGCTTTTGAATAACTCTTGTTTCTAAATAAGCAATTCGTAACTGCCGTTCTAAAAACTAATTCTTCATTTACTCCAATAGATACACAAAGAATCAAATTCATCCAAAACATTTCATTAAGATTTGGAGGACAGAACCATCTACCTTTACCAAAAATCCAAATGAGCGCATCCACGAGAGAAAAAATCAAAAATAACGTCATTGGCAATGCATAAATACCTATCCCGGCAAAAAAGCTTTTTAACGAAACTTTACCAAACTTTCCTTTAACCAGAAGTATTATACCTATAACTGTAACTGAAATAACTGTATTGACCACAGTTGCTGCCAACTCATAGCTTACTTTCTCAATTGCCATTATAACTGACATAATAAGAGTACCGTAAACACCATACCCAATAGTTATAATAAGTGGTAAAACATACCCAATTATATTATTTTTTTTATTCATCCTTACTCTCCATTTTTGTTTGTGACCATAGTGTTAAATCTTCGCTTTTACTTCTCCACAAAATAACCCCTGCAATAATAGTCATCAAAATAATAATAGGGATTTGACGACTCAAGAAACTATATTCCCCACCATTTCGGAATTTTTGATGAATCATCATCGCATTCCACTCTGATGTAATATCCCACAGAAAATGTAATGTCATTGTAACAAAAATATTTTTGGTTTTTAAATAAATCACTGTATATATAAAACCTACTAAACACCCATATATTATGGTATAAATTTTAAGTTTCATTTCCATTTGCGGATCATTAAAGAAGTTCATTATATGTACACCGCCAAATAATATTCCCGAATATATGCACCCTATAATAATTCCCGCTTTAGAATAAGTCCTTTTTCGAAATAGACAATTCACAACTGCTGTCCTAAAAACCAATTCTTCCGCTACTGCAACGGATATATAATAAATCATATTTAACCAAAATATCTCATTAAGATTTGGTGAATAGAACCATCTACCTTTTCCAAAAATCCAAACAATTGCTTCTGTAAAATAAAAGACTGAAAATAGCATCATAGGCAACGCATAAATACCAATTCCCGCAAAATAGCTTTTCAAAGAAAATTTACCAAATTTTCCTTTAACCAAAAGCAATATACCTATGACTGTAACTGAAATTATTATATTAACCACTGTATATGTCAACTCATAGTTTTCAACCTGATAGTTTTTAATCTTCATAATAACTGATATAATGATAGTGCCGTAAATCCAATATACCGCAGTTATAATAAGTGGTAAAATGTACCTAGTTATATTATTCTTTTTATTCATACTAATCCTTCACCTCTACGTTACTAACTAACTTTCCTGCATATGATTATATTAGAAATCTCATTTATAAATACCTCAATCGGAATTACCATCGTTTCTTCTTTAAAGGCCTTTTTGATATATACATTGCCTCGTCCTATTCCTGTAATTAGTGCATATTCATAATAGCCTAACTTCATTTTATTTATAAATGCAATGACCGGATATTCAATGTTTTCTAATTGTTTTAAATCACTAATTTCATATGCATCAACATCTTCTGACAATATGCCTAAAGCCTTTATAATTTCAGATGGAACAGTTCCAAAATCCGTGCTTTTTATACCGTGTAAAACCTCTGAATAATTTGCATCTACATCATTACATTTTAAATATTCTTGGACTGCCCAAATTCCACTGTCTATTATATACTCGAAAAATTTTCTTTTTTGTACAATTTTCATAATATTATTATATATAGTAGGATTATTTAATTCCAGTCTGGTTGCAAATTGAATCGCTAAAGAAATCAATTCTTTTCTAAAATTACATAAATCATTATTTACAGTATTAATAGTGCCATGTGTTAAATACGATGTTGCCAAACACTCGCCTGCACATATATTGGCGGCCCAACATTCTTTACAATATTTATTACTTTCATTATTGATATTAGTAAATAATTTTTTTCTTTCTTCATCTATTCCACGATAAATATCTCCAACTTTAAAATCTTGATTTCCGTTAACAACACTACACGCATATAAATTCCCTTTTTCATCAACCGATAAAATACAACTTACGATACCACATCTTTTTTTGTTTAGTAGCCCTTTCGAAAATACCCTATTCAAATAAATTCCCAATGTATCTGTTCCGATTAATAATTTCTTTTTTCTTATATAAATTTTCTTTACACTTATTCGAAAAAGCGATATACTTTACCTAGGTACTTTTTTCTTAAAGTGCTTGTGTTTTGGCTCTGATGATTATCGCGATTTTCATCAGAGTTTTTCTCTATACAAAACAGTTCTAATCATATGACCAAACTGATTTTGCTAACAAAAAAGGCTGCAATGAAAATATTCACTGCAACCGAACTATCATAAAAGTATTTCTACTCTTTTAGACTTCTAGCTTTGCGTCCTTACATTTCTGTAAGTTTGCCTTTTATATATAATATTATTTCACATAATTTTTCCTATCCAAATAACAATTTCCATACAACACTACCTAATCCAAACGCTATTATAAAACCAGCCTAATATAACATTTCTTGTTGCTCCTCTGACATCTTAAAGTGTAGCAGGAAACTTTCTTCCTTTTCAAGTTTAACCTGTTAAGCGGTCACTTAACCTTTCGAACGGTCATTTTTCTTTACTCGATGTTAATTCTATTTTTCAATCTATTTATTATATATTCAACATCAGCTTGAACAAATTTGTCCCACCCTAAAAAACTGTCTTCTTTATATATTTCAATACAACTCATTTTTCCAATATTAGCTTCTGTTTGTGTTTTAATTAATTCAACCTTGCTATTAGAATTTAATTCAATTTCATCAAATCCACTTGTATATCCCTTATCTGTAAAAGTAACAATATTATCAAAAAAAACTTTTACTACTAAAAGAAGCAATATACTTATCAGTAACCAAAATAATCTTAAACTATTTTTATCTGTGAACATCACAAAAAATAATGGTATAATTGGCACATATCCGTATACACTAACCATTCTTAATGCATTTGATGCGATATCCGAAACAACAATTCTTTCACCATTTTTGACACCAACTTGCAATCTATAGGCTTGAACATTCACGCTCGTAGTAAGTAATCCAACTGTCAAAACCCCAAGTATTGCTAAAAACATATTAGATATTTCTAATGTTTGAGATATGAGATTTGTCTCTAATACAATTATAATGGAAAACACTCCATTAAATACTTTTTCTCTACTTATGCCCCTATAGTTTTTTTTATGCCAGTATAGTCTTTTCATTACGATATCTCCTTGAAAGTTGTATAGTTATCTCGTAATATGTCGGCACGTAAACATACTAAGCTAATAACACGTTTACGTGCCCATCTTCATTATTATATACCATTCTTATAATCTTGGTATTCAATTACTGCAATACAGGCAACCGTTACTGGCCATGCTGCTCCCGATACCGCTAATGAACCTATATAAGTTAATGCCTCTACCAGAGTTAATCCTCCGCCATTAACCATATCTAATTCTTCAATTGTCAATACATTCATTTTAATTCTCCTTAATATTTAATTAACTCTACATCTACATCACAACCTACAAGTATGGCAGCACTACCAATTGTTGCCATTGCTATTGCTGCTGGCGGACAAATAAATGCTACCGGTGCAGCCCAAGCAACAGCCACAGCGCCAAGGCCCACACACCAAGCATCCCCTGCTCCTCCACCATTGATACCTTCCATTTCCATTTGATTCATTTCACAAAATCCATTGTTTAAAACTTTTTCCATTTTAGTATCTCCTTTTTCTTAAATAAATTTTCTTTACACCTATTCGAAAAAGCGATATACTATACTTAGGTACTTTTTCATAAGTGCTTGTATTTTGGACTCTGATGATTATCGCGATTTTCATCAGAGTCTTTCTCTATATAAAACAGTTTTGTAAGAATATCAAAACCGATTTATATCTACATTGTTCTATAAAATATTAGGATTAATTCCTACATAAATATCAATTTTTGTATTCTCAAGATTTAATGGATCAACCATTTTCGTTATATTATATCCAACTGTTATTGGCTGTAATTTATTGTCGATAATGTACTGATTTAAAATGTTACATACTTCCTGCAATTTCCCCGGATGTCCTGTGTAGGACGCCAAAACAGCATTCACAATTTCAATCTTGTCTTTATAATAATATCTATCGATAATGCCAATGCTCTTATCAATTGGTAGCATAATTTCTATATCAATATACTCTCCATCAACTCCAAATGTTGCCGTTACTGGATTCCCCGTACATTTAGCTTCCATTTTTGCAAGTTTGCCTTCCATAGCTTTTACAATACCATCTACTTCTGTTTGCTTTACTTTTCCTCGAAAACAAAATAAGTTTCTAAGTTCTAACTTCTGTTTTTCCATAATCTCTAACATTGTTATTTCCTCCTCGGTACATTTTTCAAATTATATTATTAATTTTCTTCGCACCTAAACAAAAAATGGTTGCTGTATACATTACAGCAACCGAACTATCATAAAAGTATTTCTACTTTCTTAGACTCCTAGTTTTGCGTCCTTACATTTCTGTAAGTTTGCCTTTTTTGTTGTATATAATATGCAACGTATAACTCTGACTATTATCCAAACAACCATTTAATAATAAGTTCAGTTAAACCTGCTCCCGCCGCAGCAATACCAATTAAACAAACCATATCAACCCCTCCTTTGATATTGAGAAGTTTATCAAAACGGTCTATTATATTGCAAGTCTAACCTGTTAAGCGGTCATTTAACCTGTTGAATGGTATTTTTTAAAATTACTGTTGCCCTAAATTTTTGTTTATCATATACAATATCAATTTTTCCATTATTTTCTTCAACGGTCTTTCTGACATTATTTAATCCCAAACCATGATTCTTTTTATCTTCTTTTTCAGTTAATAATAAATTATCTTTATTTTTACTTGCAAGCGATAAACTATTTTCTACTATTATTTGAAAGTACTCTTCTCCTTGCATAAATTCTATACTTATATATCCATTATTGGCTTTTGAAAGTTCTTCTACAGCATTATTCATTAAATTTGCATAAATGGTACACAAAGCATCACTATCTATATACAATTGTCCATACACATTACCGGATATTTTAATGGTAATTTCAGGACTCAACATATTCAAATAATAGTTAGTAACAATATCCAGAATCTGATTTCCAACAGTATATATCTTTTTCTGAATTCGTTTCATTTGCTTCTGAATTTTTTGTACATAATCTACTAAATTCTCATAATCTTTTTCTTTAGCAAGGCTGTTAATACATATCAAATGATTAACCATATCATGACGATATTTTCTTGTATCTTCTTCTCTTTCTAAGAGTTCTTCATAATAATACTTTTGCATATTCTTTGCTAAAGTTTCCTGTTGTAACATTTGTTCTATATGCTCATTTGTTCTTTTAATATAGAATACAAACATACTTAATATTCCGACACTGATATATGTAATAACGCACAGCCATGTTGCTAAAACCGCAAACTTTGTATTATTCACATAATCTTTTGCAAAGTTTAATCCCGCAACAGTGATATTCATACTGATTACCATAATTATAATCCAATAATATAATTGCTTAGTAAGACTATTCCAGAATTTTTGCCATCTTGATCTGTTTTTTTGCTTTAAAAATTTTACAATACATAAAATAGCAAATAATACCATATGTTGCAGCACGAAACACAATTCTGCTTCTATTCGATTCATAAATGATGCAAAACCACATATTTCAAATATAAACGATATTATCCCATTTAAGCACTCTGTCAAAAAAAACATTTCCAGTGTTTTTCCGACTTTCTCTCTAAAAGTTCCAAAAGTCATTAGAAAAAAAGCAACGATTGAGGTCACATACACCACAACAACTTTTCCTTCATTATCCATTTTAGAAAAGACGGAAGCGACAACAATCGGCACAATAAGTCCTACTAAAAATGGCCACTTTTTCTTTAATTTTTCTGAATAAATAATTGAGATTAAATTTAAATAAATAAAAAATATAAGCACATAAGCCATCAGCAATATAAGAATCATTTTTATCATATGTACTTTCTCCTATGTTTCAAATCAAATTCAATATACTTTCTTTCAAATTCTTTACGATTTCTTCTGGAAATAGAAAATGTTGTTTCCCCTATCACGAATTTATCATTCATATAAGATTGGACATATCGTAAATTTACAATATATTTTCTGTCTACACGTACAAATAATATATCACTCAACATATTTTCTAATTCCACTAAAGATATCTCTTTACGAAAACGCTTTCCTGCAGTTTCAAATTCGGTATATCCGCTATACGCTTTTAAATATTGAATCTCTTCCTGAAGAATATTATACTGATTTCTTTGGTAATACACTTCTATGTAACTACGGCTATTTCCTTCATCAATGGCTGAAATTAATGCCTCTTCAATTTCATTAATATCAAAAGGCTTTGTCACAAATCTATGTGCCCGGATATGAAAGGCTTCCTTGAATCTTTCAACCATACCTGTCGCCATAATGATTTTGCATTGGAAATTACGCTCTTTGAGTTCTTGGCCCAATTGTAATCCATCTTTATCCGGCATTTCTATATCCATAAATATGACATCAAATTCTTCAGCCTTTTCTAATATTCCTTCTCCATTTTGGAATATAGTAATTTGATTGTCATACTTATTATTTTGAAGGATTTCAGTAATCATTTCATAGAGTTCGTCTATAATTATCTCTTCATCATCACATATAGCTATCCTAATCATAAAAATTCCCTCTTAAATATCTTTAGTTTTAATAAAATAGTAATTTATTCCTATATCATTTACTATACACAAACCGGGCATTTTTCGCAATACACTTTGCTATGATAAAGCATTAAAATGGCTGTGTTTTACAACTCTTTCAAGTCATAAAACACAGCCATTGATTTTGCATTTATCTAATAAAATAACTTACGCTTTTTTTGCTTTTTTCTTTGTGCTAACAAAGATTCCAACACCTGCTAAGATTGCAACTGCTGCAATAATAATACCTACGATCAAAGCTGCGTTAGCGCCTTCCTGTACAAGTACAACAGCTGAAATTGCAGCTACATTTACTGTACCTTCAACAGTATCAAGTACTTCTGTACCGGCTTTTTCGCCATTGATGTAAACATTCCATTTTCCTTCCGGAATTGTGATGTCTACTGCTTCTTCGTTACCATTGTAGATAACCATAATATTTTTCGCTTTTTCACCGTTAGGGCTGTTTGCAATTGTGTAAGCAACAACATTCTTCTGCTCTACTTCCATAAATGCAAGATTTGCTTCGATGTCTTCTGTAGTTGTCATACGAAGTGCCGGATGCTCTGATCTAAATGCGATGAGTCCTTTATAGTACTCAAGCATATCTGCTGTTGCAGGATCATCCAATGTATCCCACTTCATACTGTTTGTATAATCGTTTAAGTTGTAACTGTTGTGTGAATATTCGTCACTACCTTCAATTGGTTTACTACGAAGAATTTCTTCACCCGATAACATAAACGGTACACCCTGTGCTGTATAGATGATTGCAGCTGAAAGCTTATTCATGCTGAGTTTTTCATCTTCTGTTGCATCAGGAGCTGAATAATAAATCTTATCCCAAAGTGTTAAGTTATCATGGCAGCTGGAATATGTAATACACTGTCCCGGGTCACCCGCCCAAGAACCTGTTGTCTTTTCATATGCAGAGTAGTTGATTCCTGAGTGCTGAACCGCTGCTACTACACCATATTTAATACCGATTTCCTGTCCATCTTTACCTGAGATAAAACCATTGTCATAGCTATCAAATACGCTACCTTTAATCGCATCACGGATATCATCACTGAATGCTGCAACGCCCGGTACTTTATATGTTACACGTTTGTTTGTCTGTTCATTTGCAACAAGGCCTGATGTTCCGCCTGTCCAACCTTCACCTAAAATAATGATATTAGGGTCTATTTCATCTAATGCTGCTCTAACTGCAAGCATTGTTTCCTGGTCGATACATCCCATTAAGTCAAAACGGAAACCGTCAACATGATATTCATTTACCCAGTATACACAAGAGTCTACAATGTATTTCTGAACCATACTTCTTTCAGTAGCTGTTTCATTACCACAACCTGAACCATTTGTATATTTTTCGCCATTCATACGGAAGTAATAATCCGGAACGGTATTGTCAAGGCAAGAACCCTGCGCACTATACATATGGTTGTAAACAACGTCCATAATTACGCCAATGCCTTCCTTATGGAATGCCTGAATCATTTCTTTTGCTTCTTCTACTCTGACTTCACCATTGTATGGGTCTGTTGAGTATGAACCTTCAGGAACATTGTAGTTTTTAGGATCGTAACCCCAGTTATACTGGTTAGATTCCAATTTTGTTTCATCTACAGTTGCATAATCGTACATTGGCATAATCTGTACATGTGTAACGCCTAAATCTACGATATAATCCAATGCTGTTTTCTTGCCGGATTCTGTAGTTGTACCTTTTTCTGTAAGACCGATATATTTACCTTTATTTTCTACACCTGATGATTCATCAATTGTAGTATCACGCACATGAAGTTCATAAATAACAGCATCTGTGTTATTCGGTACTGTTACGTGTTTATCATCAGCCCAGCCTTCAGGGTCTGTACTGTCTAAGTCAATGATCATACCTCTGTTACCGTTTACACCTACTGCTTTTGCATATGGGTCAACAGTTTCTTTTGTCTGACCATCTACTGTTACAGAATATGTATAATATACTCCATGCTGTTCGCCTTCTAATTCACACACCCATGTACCCTGAACATCTTTTGTCATCGGATATGTATTTGTGAGGCAATCACCTTCACCGGCTTCATACAAATTCACTTTCACGTCTGTTGCTGTCGGAGCCCACACACGTAATGTAGTTTTGTCATCTGAATAGGTCTGTCCTAAATCATTTCCTGTATAAGTATATGTTGCTTCAAACGCTTCTGAAGAAAATGCACCTGAAATTTCAACCTTACATCCTTTATAGCCTTCTCTTTCAAGATAGTAAGTCTTAGATGCATCTAACGCTTCATCCATAATAATGTAAGCATCTGTTACTGTACTTCCGCTCTCACTCCAAGCCTTCTGAATTGGATAACTGTTGCCATCTTCATCAGTCACTTTATAATAAGCACCTTCACCCTGTGGGTCAGATGTATCTACTGCTTTTGAAGCTTTAAATAAAATCTTCTTCGTGGTATCTTCAAAGCCTGCTGAGACAATAATTGGTGTTTTGTCCACATCTGCTTCTCCATACCATACTTCCGGATTACCCTCTACTGTATATACATCTAAAACGCCGTCTTTTGCTTTAGAAATATCAATGGTTCTGACATTTTTTGTATCTACTACACCATTAACAGACATAGACAGTTTTACAATGCTTTCATTCTCATAATCTAAGAATCCTGCGTGATATTCAGCTCCAAATTCATCTGTTTCCACAAGTGGATATGTGCCGCCGGCATTTTCTCCTAAAGCTGCATAACACTGAACACTATCATAATTTTCTTCATATGTATAGTAGTGTACATTAACTTTTAAGGAACCTTCTTCATCATAAGCACCAAGTCTCTCTGCTTCTGATGTAGTAAAATCAAATGGTTCACAACCTGCAGGTGGAGTTGTCTGGAATTCCTCTACACCTGATGTAACCCAAATTTCCACTGTGTTTCCATTAATTTGTGCAAAACGATCCGCTTCTACATCCTTTGCTTCCCATTCATTCAAACGAACAATAAAACCAATTTGATCACTATTTTCAGTACACTGATACATAGCAACCTTACCGAAGTCATCTTCCGCAATAAAATCTACTTGCTGACCTTCAAAACCATACTCCCAAATCCACAAATTCCATCCGGTATAATCATTGTCAGCTCTACCGCCATAATGTACGATGAAAGTAGTTCCAACTGCCGCATTTGCTTCCATTGGTGTCCACATACTAAATAACGTAACCAATGGCATAAGAAAAGCTAACATAAATGCCGTAAGTCTTTTTCTCATAACAATACCTCTTCCTTTCTAAGAACTCATATATCATCATTTTAACATACATTTCTTTATATGAGAACATTTTTTTATTAAAAATAGCCAGAAATCAGCATTTTATAACATATTAAAATACAAAAAATGAGCCTTGCATAATCTTTTCAGTCGCAAGGCCCATTCATTTTTATTATTTTAATTATTTATTAGCTAATTCAGCTTTTAAGTTAGCTGTTAACTGTGGAAGGATTTTGTTCAAATCACCAACAATACCGTAATCAGCTACATCGAAGATAGGAGCTGTTTCGTCTTTGTTGATTGCAATGATGATATCAGACTCTTCCATACCTGCAACATGCTGAATTGCACCTGAAATACCAATTGCAAAGTATACGTTTGGACGAACTGTTTTACCTGTCTGTCCAACCTGTAAATCACGTGGTTTCCAGCCTGAATCAACTACGGCACGTGAACAGCTTACTGTTCCGCCAAGTACTTCTGCTAAATCTTCAAGTAATTTGAAGTTTTCAGCACTACCAACACCTCGACCACCTGATACTAAAATCTTAGCGTCCATAATGTCAGCAACATCGTTAACCGCTTTCACTACTTTTAAGATTTCAACATACTGGTTGTTTGGTGTAAAGCCCGGGTGGAATTCTTCAACTACTGCTTTAGCGCCTTCGATTTTTTCGCGTTTCTGCATAACGCCCGGACGAACTGTAGCCATCTGAGGACGTGTGTTTGGACATGCGATTGTAGCGATTGTGTTACCACCGAAAGCAGGACGTGTCATTAACAACTGGTTGTGTTTCTGTTCCTGATTTGGAAGTGGGTTCAATGGGAAATCACCAATTTCAAGTACTGTACAGTCAGCTGTAAGACCTGTTTTAACTCTTGCTGATACCTTTGGACCTAAATCTCTACCGATAGCTGTTGCACCAACTAATACGATTTCAGGTTTGTATGTGTCGATAACTGATGCTAATGCATGTGTATATGGTTCTGTTCTGTAGTCTTTTAATTCAGGATCGTCAACTACGATAACCTTGTCAGCACCGTAAGCTGCGAGTTCATCTGCAAGACCTTTTACGTCTGAACCGATTAAAACTGCTGTTACTTCTGTTCCTAAATCTGCTGCTAAATCTTTACCCTTGCCGATTAATTCAAAAGCAATATTGCAGAGTTCATTATCAACCTGCTGAGCAAAGACATATACGCCTTTATATTCTTCTAAATTCATTTTATTCACCACTTTTCCTTTTTATTAGATTACATGTTTGTCTTTAAGTTTTCCGATGAGATATGCAACTGATTCTTCAGGATCAAGAGTAACTTTTTCGCCTGTTCCTTTTCTTACTTTATCAGATGCTTTTGCAATTTTTGTAGGAGAACCTGCTAAACCTAAGTCGCTGTCTAAAACGTCAACAAGGTTTGCTCTGCCCCATACTGTGATTTCTTTTTTGTATGCATCGAAAATTCCGCCCGGAGTCATGTAACGAGGCTCATTTAATTCAGCAAGTGCTGTGATAAGACAAGGCATCTCGGCTTTTACTTCATGATATCTGTCTTCGTACTGACGTTCAACGATTACGCTGTTGCCGTCAATTTTAATATCCTGTGCATAAGAAATTACAGGAATTCCAAGGTGTTCAGAAATCTGAGGACCAACCTGAGCTGTGTCACCGTCAATAGCCTGACGACCTGTGATAATAATATCATATTCTAAGTTACGGATTGCACCTGCAAGTGTCTGAGATGTTGCCCAAGTATCAGCACCACCTAAAACTCTGTCAGTTACAAGGATTCCGTTATCAGCGCCCATAGCCATAGCTTCACGAAGAACTTCTTCAGCTTTTGGAAGACCCATTGTGATTACAGTAACTTCTGCGCCATACTGGTCTTTTAATCTAAGTGCTGCTTCAAGACCTGCTTTATCATCAGGATTCA
>CAZMND010000021.1:0-26077 GCA_964567585.1 uncultured Lachnospiraceae bacterium | reverse complement strand
AACGAAGTTCTTTCCGTAGAAGGAATCAGCAAGACAATTAACGGAGAAAAGATTTTAGACAATATTTCTTTCATCGTAAACCACAACGACAAAATTGCGTTTGTTGGCGGTAACGAAATTGCCAAAACAACTCTCTTTAAGATTTTAATGGGTGAAATGGAACCTGACGAAGGTAGCTACAAATGGGGCGTAACAACTTCTCAGGCATACTTCCCGAAGGATAATACAGAAGAATTCGATTGTGACTTAACAATCGCTGACTGGCTCACAGGCTACTCAACAAACAAAGATGCTACTTATGTTCGTGGTTTCCTTGGCCGTATGTTGTTTGCCGGTGAAGACGGCGTGAAAAAAGTACGCGTATTATCCGGTGGTGAAAAAGTACGTTGTCTTTTATCAAAAATGATGATTTCAGGTGCTAACTGCTTGATTCTTGACGAACCGACCAACCACCTCGATATGGAATCCATTACTGCTGTCAACAACGGTCTTATCAAATTCTCAGGTGTAGCATTGTTCTCATGCCATGACCACCAGTTTGTACAGACAACAGCAAACCGTATTATGGAAATTTTACCAAACGGTACATTAATCGATAAAATCACAACCTATGACGAATACCTCGCAAGCGATGAAATGGCCAGAAAACGTACTGTTTGGAGCAATTCTAACGACGAAGATGATAATTAAATCAAGAATTAATTTTATGAAGGTAACTATTTCCCGGTTACCTTCTCTTTTTTAGGAGGCAATATGAACATTGTTGATTTACACGTACACTCCAACCGCTCCGACGGAAGTCTGACTCCCACGGAGCTTGTAGACTTAGCTGTACAAAAGAACTTGTCTGCGTTTGCCCTAACCGACCACGACACTGTGGATGGTATCCATGAGGCTCTGGAACGCGCCCGTTACTGGGAAGAAAAAGGCGTACAGATTGAAGTGATTCCGGGAATTGAATTTTCTACGGAGTATAAAGGAAAAGATATTCACATTGTAGGTATTGATATTGATTATGAAGCAGACTTTTTCAAAAAGTATTTAACCGACTTTGTCAACGCCCGCATCGAACGTAATAAAAAGATGTGCAAAAATCTTCAAGATGCAGGTATTGATATTACTTTTGAAAAACTGATGGAAGAATATCCGGGGTCTGTTATTACAAGAGCCCACTATGCCCGCTTTTTACACGAGCATGGCTATACTTCCTCTATGAAAGAAGCCTTTGAACGCTACGTTGGAGACCATACCAAATACTTTGTCCCAAGGGAAAAAGTCACACCCGTTCAGGCCGTGGAACTGATTTTAAAGGCCGGTGGTATTCCGATTTTGGCTCATCCTGTTATCTATGGTCTTGGAAAAACGGCCCTTGATACACTTGTGTCCGAATTAAAAGATGCCGGTCTTTTGGGAATTGAAGCCGTTTATTCCACTTACACCCCATCCGATGAACGTGATATCAAGGCCCTTGCATTAAAACACGATTTAGCAATCAGCGGCGGTTCCGATTTTCACGGAAAAGCCAAACCGGATATTGATTTGGCGGTAGGACGTGGTAAACTATTTGTACATGAAGGAATTTTGAAGGGATTACGCGAAAAGAAACGTTTAAATTCTTAGTCCGCTTCGCAATAACATATGTTATTTTAATTATTGAGGTGCTTTATGAAGTTATTTTTTACAGATTTAGATGGAACATTATTAAATAGTGAATGCAAAATCAGCGATGCTACCAAAGCAGCCCTCGATAAATGGGTAGCAACCGGAAATAAACTGATATTAAATTCCGGTCGTCCCCTTGACAGTATTTTGGAAGTTAAACGCCTTGGCGGTCTTAATTATCCGGGAATGTTAATTGTAGCCAACAACGGCAGTCTTATTTACGACTGTGACAGCGCCACTATTTTGCATAGTTTTGGAATTCCTTTTGAACACGTTTCACACATTATGGATGTTGCCAGGAAACGCGGAGTTCACTGCCAGACATACACAAGCACTCATATTGTGTGTGAAAAATTCAATGAGCATCTCGAGTTTTATGTAAACCGAATACATCTTCCTTATATTCTGACAGATAATGTGGTTAGCAAATTGCCACAGCCCCCTCAGAAGCTTCTTGCAATCGACGTTAATGACCACCAGAACCTGGAGGATTTACGTCAGGAACTGCTCCCCTGGGCAAAGGGTAAGGTAGAAATGCTCTATTCCTGCAACGAACTCATGGAATTCATTCACTATGAAAGTGGAAAAGGCAACGCCATCCGCACCATTTGCAAAATGTTTAACGTACCAATCGAAGATTCCCTCGCCGCAGGTGATATGAACAACGACTTATCTATGTTAGAAGCCGCCGGATGCGGCATCGCAATGAAAAACGCCACTCCCCTTTTAAAGGAAATGGCGGATATTGTGACAGATGAAGATAATAATCATGATGGGTTGGTTGGCGTGCTTGATAGGTTTATGTAGGAATTATAAAAATAATAAAAAATATATTAAATTTCATTTTTTACACTTACGATTATTGACACCATTTATTTTTTGTCATAACATTTAATTACAGATTATATCTGTATCAAATGTTTGTTGCTACTCGGTAAGCAACTCAAATATTGCCGGGTTCAAATGTTGTCGCTACTCGATATGCGACTCATAAAAGGTCGAGTTCAAATGTTGATAAACTCCATTCTTGTTGGATGGAGTTTATTTATTACATAGGAGATGTTTTTATAGAAAATGGACAATTCTATTTCATTAACAAAAAATACTTTTTAGATTTTCCTGATCCAATGTTAATGAAAAACAAAGAACCAGTTGATGGTTATGCAAATGGCCGCCCTTGCTTTTATGCATTCAAAGATCAGACCACAGGTTTATACTGGATGATACCTTTTTCATCTCAAGTAAAAAAATATCGAAACTATTACAACTCTAAACTCAAAAAATATGGCAAATGCGATACTATTGTATTTGGTCATATCTTAGGACACGAGAAAGCATTTCTCATACAAAATATGTGTCCGATTACCCCAAATTATATTGAAAATGTATACATTGACAAAAAATCAAAACTTCCTGTTCGAATTGATGGTGTTCTTGAAAAAGAACTAATAAAGAAAGCAAAACACGTTCTTGCACTTCATCGAAAAGGTTTTAAAATCATTTTTCCGGATGTTTTATCAATTGAATCTAAATTATTAATTAACTAGTTTTTTAACAATTTCTCTGACTAACAAAAAACCACCTGTTTTCATCGTCTCTCGCCCCTCCAGCATAAAAACCACCTATTTTCATCGTCTCTCGCCGTGCGATTTAGATGAAAATAGGTGGTTTTTTGCATTTTATGCCTCTACTATAAGATATCTTCCATCTCCCACATCAAATACTTCTGATGCTTCTAAAATTTCTTCTTTGTCTGCTCCTTCAACATCGAGTCCTTCTTCTTCGAAGTATTCCCATACTTCATCCACGGAATCCACTACAACTGCCATACAGTCTACGAGGAAATCTTCCGCCTCTTCTTCATCTTCTGCCACTTTTTCCGGAAAAAGCTGCAATTGTTTTTTCAAAAAACATTGTAAAACCGCACTATCGAATTCATTACTCATTTGATATGTCCTCCTTATATTTATCAATGCCATTGGCAATTCCTTCTACTATTTTTAACTGGTATTCTTCAGTTGCCATCTTTTCATCTTCTTCGGGATTACTCATATATCCCATTTCCACAATAGTCACCGGAACCTGTGCCCAGTTGATACCGCTCATTGTGTTAGTTTCCCAAACATATTGTTTTTTACACCCCGTGGCTTCCACCAACTCATCCAATACAAAAGTGGAAAGTGCCTTGCTTTCCTCGTACAAATGACCATTGTACACGTTATCTTCCTTCTGGCATATGGTCATCGCCCCATTTGCCGCCGAATTTTCCGAACCATTAGCATGAATGCGGATAAACGCATCTGCCCCGGCTTCGTTTGCCACCATGGCACGTTCTGAATTACTGATATCTACATCGTGTCCGGTACGCACCATAATCACAGTATAGCCTCGTTCCATTAACTCTGCTTCAAGTTTTTGTGCCACCTGTAAATTGAGTTCATATTCCGCAAGGCCCGTAGAACATCCTTTTGTTCCGCTGGATACTTTAGCCTTCATTTCAGTTGCACCGGGTCCTACAGGTTCTTTTTCACTGTTCCCCTTTTTCTGATGTCCCGCATCAATAACAACCAAAAACTGCTCCTCAGAAACCATCTCATCTTCCGTCAAATGACTTTCATCAATTTCGCTTTCTGTCAGCCCGGCAGATTCCGTTTCTGTACTATTTACATCATCGGTCGTTTCACTTGGCATGAGCCCCGGTATATCTACTAAAGCAGGCTCTTCCCCGTCAGCCGCTCCACAGCCACTAAATGCCAGCACAAGCATCCACACACCAACAATCAATATGCATTTTCTACATTTCTTCATCCGCATCTTCCCCAAAAACCAACCTTTTTATCGTCCGGTATACACCCTGTTTATCGTAAGACGGGCAAATATCCGTGGCCACCGCCTTGACTTCATCCAGCGCGGTTTCCACTGCAAAACCCATTCCTGCCGACTTCAAAAGACCGATATCGTTGGAATTATCACCAAACGCAATCGTCTCTTCTTTTGTTATTTTAAAATACTCCTGTATAGTTTGCAAGGCATCTCCTTTGTCCACGGAAGCATCCATATAGTCGACCCATTCTTCCCCGGCCATGGTTGCCTTCACTTTGTCCGAAAAAGCAGGAATTAAAACACTTTCGCCAAGTTCACGGATACTGCCTTTTTGAAATGCTGCCACTTTGATAATCGGAACGTTTTCCGAAAGAACATCTTCAACCAGTCTGAATTTGTTGCGATAACCATAGGTAATCAAATCAATAAATTCCTGATTTTTTGTATCCATAATACTGCCGTCGTTGGTGGAAACAATGTAGTCACCGTCTGTATTCTCCTTACGTATCGTATGAACAATCTCCTCAATGTGTTCCCGTTTCATTTCCACAAGGGCAATATCCTTATCCTGATACCGGATATGGGCACCATTCTCCGCAAGAAAAATAATGTCATCCTTCACCGGTTCAAACATATTGGCAATGCTCTGGTACTGCCTTCCGCTGGCCGCACAAAAAAGGATTCCCTTTTGTTTTAATTTTCTGATTAAATCAAACATTTCCGGATGTAACACTGCCGTAGAATTCTCTACCAGCGTTCCGTCAATGTCCGATGCAATTAACTTAATCATTTGTAATTTCCAATCCTAATTTCTTTATTTCCTGATAAATACGAGCCACCGGCAGTCCCACTACGTTGTTGTAGTCGCCCGAAATTCCCTTAATGTACGGGCTGAAAAGTCCCTGAATTGCGTAACTGCCTGCTTTATCACTACATTCCTTCGTAGCCACATAAGCCTCAATTTCTTCTAAAGTCATCGGATAAACTATTACATCCGTCTTTTCATAGAAAGTTAAATGCTGATTTACTTTCCCATCATTCCAACAAAGACATACGCCTGTATAAACCTGATGTGTTTTTCCTTGTAAAGCCGTAATCATTTCTTTGGCGTGCTCCAAATCCCTTGGTTTCCCAAGGATTTCACCTTCATTTGCCACAACGGTATCTGCCCCCAGAACTAAAACGTCCTCGCCTCTATGCATATCCATAATGGCCTCTGCCTTTGTTTTTGCTAAGTCCATAACCAGCTCGTATGGTAACATTTTCTCACTGTTTTCATCCAAATCGCACACCTCGATAGAAAACTCGTACCCTAAATTTTTAAGGAGTTCCTTTCTTCTTGGTGATGCGGATGCTAATATCAATCTACTCATGATGTGTCTCCGGTATAAAAAGACGGGTATTGTGCACATCTTCCTTCTGCTTTTTCATCTCCACAGCTTCTTCGCAAAAATACTGCTGTGAATTGAACAATTCTTTACCACGCTTATCTACTTTTTTGTAGCTTCCGTCAGCCTGCAAAATGTGTGCTTTTCTTGTGTCTTTTAACTGTTTTTCTAATATTTCTTTGCATTTTTCCCGAAGCGCAGGTTCTTCCACCGGGAATAAAATCTCCACTCGGCGTTCCAGATTTCGAGGCATCCAATCGGCACTGGAACAATAAAGTTCTTCGTTTCCGTCATTTTTAAAATAATAAATCCGGCTATGTTCAAGGAAGGTACCTACGATAGAACGAACGGATATGTTTTCGCTGACTCCCGGGATTCCTGTCTTCAGACAACAAATACCGCGGATAATCAGTTCAATTTGTACCCCTGCCGCGCCGGCTTTATACAATGCTTTTATGATGTCTGCATCGCAAAGAGAGTTCATCTTTGCAATAATATGTGCTTCTCGTCCCTTTAATGCATGCTCTTCCTCTCTTTTTATTAAATCAAGGAATCTGTCTTTGAGCCAAAGCGGTGCCAAAGTCAGTTTGTTCCAATAAAGAGGCTCCGAATAACCGGAAAGCATATTAAATACTGCCGTTGCATCCTCGCCAATCTGCTCAGAACAGGTCAAAAGCCCAATATCCGTATAAAGTTTCGCCGTGGAATCGTTATAGTTACCGGTTCCAAGATGTACATAACGCTTAATTCCGTCCTCTTCTCTTCGAACAACAAGTGTAATTTTTGAATGTGTCTTAAGTCCAACCAATCCGTAGATTACATGACATCCCGCTTTTTCCAGCATCTTTGCCCACAAAATATTATTCTCTTCGTCAAATCTGGCTTTAAGTTCTACCAGCACCGAAACCTGCTTTCCGTTTTCAGCTGCCTGAGCAAGTGCCGCGATAATCGGCGAATTACCACTGACACGGTAAAGAGTCTGCTTAATCGCCAAAACCTCCGGATCCTTTGCCGCCTGTTTGATAAAATCCACCACCGGTGTAAAGGTCTGGTATGGATGGTGTAATAAAATATCGCCTTTTTTAATGGCATCAAAAATATTCTCGCCCTGTGTGATTTCCGGCACCGGTTGAGGCGTATATTTGCCTTCCTTTAAATGTTCAAAACCATCCAGTCCGTACATCTTCATTAAAAAAGTTAAATCGAGAGGTCCGTCAATCTTATAAACATCTCCCTCTTCAATTTCTAACTCTTTTTTCAAAATTTTAAGAAGCTCAGGATCAAGGCTTGCTTCAATTTCCAAACGAATGGCTTCTCCCCACTGTCTTTTCTTAATCTGTTTTTCAATTTCTTTAAGTAAGTCCGCAGCCTCATCTTCATCAATTGTTAAATCTGCATTTCTCATAATTCGGAACGGACCCGCACTAACGATTTCATAGTTCAAAAACAGCTTATTGATATTTTTTTCAATGATTTCTTCCAATAAAATGATTTTGCGGCTGCCTTCCACACCAATTTCCACAAGTCTGTCAAGCACGCTTGGCACCTGAACCGTTGCGAACTCTATTTCATCATCGCCATCTTTCTTTTTAACAAGGGCTCCGATATTTAATGTTTTATTACGAATAAGCGGGAATGGTCTGGAAGAATCCACCGCCATAGGCGTCAAAACCGGATAAACATTGTCCATAAAATATTTATCCACCCATTTTTCTTCTTTTTCATTGAGTTCCTCATAACAAGACACCAAAACAAGACCATTGGCCTTTAATTCCGGCACAAGCAGCCTGTTATAGGTCCTATACATATCCTCTACCAGCTTATGGGTTTCCTCATTTAACTCGCTAAGCTGTTCTTTCGCAGTCAAGCCCGCAATATCCTTCTTTTTATAGCCCGCGTGCACCATATCCTTTAAAGATGCCACACGAATCATAAAAAATTCATCCAGATTGGAAGCTGTAATACTTAAAAACTTAAGTCTTTCCATAAGCGGGATATTTTTATCGTTGGCTTCCGAAAGAACTCGCCTGTCAAATAAAATCCAGCTCAATTCACGGTTTTTATAATATTGGGGATTGGAAAAATCAATCTGTGTACTCATACCTTCTCCCTACTCCTTCTGTTTCAAACGGATCACCGGTTTTATAGAAAATACTTCTTCAAAGAACGCTGCCCTTTCTTTAAAAAGACCACGCTCTAAAGTAGTATCTACCGCATTCACCGTTGTAATAATCAAATCATTTTCTTTCACCACTGCCTTAATATTTTTAAACTTCTGTCTGTGACTTCTATCAAGGCCATTTGCCACACGCAAAATGGCTGTAAGCTTGGCAATGGTCAGATACGCTTCCTCACTAATACCCAAATCATTCCGGATACCTTCGTAATATGGAAAATCCGAATGATTATATTTCACTACATTGGCAACAATTTCTCTTTCCATTTCGGAAAGACCTATCATCTCAGTTGATTTAATGATATGGTAAGAACACTCTGCCAAATCTACCAGACTAATGTATTTCCCACAGTCATGTAGAATCGCTGCAATTTGCAATAACAGGCGTTCTCTTTTACCAAGGCCATGTTGTTTTTTCATACTGTCAAAAATTGTAAGTGAAATCTGCTCCAGCGTCTCAGCCCGTTTCCTACTGCCCATATATCTCTTACTGATATTTTTGGCTGAAACAATAATATCCTGCTCAAAATCATGTGCCGGTTTAATGTAACGCTCTTTTTCCGCGTACTCATAAGCAATACCGTCTGTCAGGGTAACCCCCGGTGTATATAGCGAGCTACTCTGCATAATCCCCTCTATGTTATGCACAAGCATCGCACAAATATAAAGCAAAATTGCCTGATCTTCGCCAATATGATACTTCTTTGCCATTTCTCGCATCGGCATATTTCTAAGTACTTTCAAAAGCTCCGAGAATTCCTCGGATGTAATATGATTCTTATTTCCCTTTAATTCCTTTTTAATTACCGGCGACAAATAATCGTCCACAATAATTAAATTTGGAATTAACTTTTCTTTCAAATAAAGTTTTTGGAAAACATTAAGATGGGTAATACAAAGTTCTCCTATCAATTCTTCAAAGGCCGACGATTTGGCATTCAACATCTTAAGGCTTTCCCAAAGTCTTAAAACTCCAAGTTTTAAGTTCTGTGTTGTAACGAGGGTATTGTTCTCAAACAACGAAATCTGAATACTTCCACCACCAATATCAATGATGGCAGTATCCGCTTCCATATCCTCAAGGAAGTCACCCATCTTGGCTGCTACAGACTTATAATCCAAAAATCTTTGCTCTGCATTACTTAGCTGCTGAATCTTAATTCCTGTTTTGACCTGAATCTGGTTTAAGATAATTCGACTGTTTTTCATTTCACGGATAGCACTCGTACCATAGGCAACATAGTCATCTACCTTGTAAGCACTCATCACTTGCGAAAAATCTTTCAATACCTTTATCAGTTCTTCCACACTATGATTATTTATTTTTCCTGTTTTGTAAGTTTGTGTCCCAAGTTCTACCCTATGACGCAGACAATCAATTTCTTTCATTCCCCATTTTGCAGACAACTCAAATATCTTCATACAGATTTCATAGGAACCCACATCAATCGCTGCAAAAACTTTATTTTTCTTACCCGGCATTATATCACCCCATTAAATAACACGTGTTTTTCTTATATTTATACCTTTGTAGCAATGTAATCAATAAACTGCTGTGCACATCTTCCGGAAAGTCCCCCATGAGAAATCTCCCATTTGTTTGCCTCTAAAAGCAACTCTTCATCGCTCATTGCAATTTCATTTCTCTTGGCCAGTGTCAGCACAATCTGGGCAAACTCTTTATGCGATGGTGAACCAAAAAATACCTGTACACCAAATCTGGAGGCAAGTGACAGTTTTTCCTGAACCGTATCACCGGAATGCAAATCATCTCTTCTGTCTTCCTTGTCGCTGAAACGCTCTCTTACCAAGTGTCTTCTGTTACTTGTAGCATAAATCAATACATTCTTCGGTTTCTTCTCAAGACCGCCCTCGATAACCGCTTTTAAGTATTTATATTCCACTTCAAAATCTTCAAAGCTTAAATCGTCCATAAAAATAATGAACTTATAATTTCTGTTTTTAATCTGACCGATTACATCATTTAAATCCTGAAATTGATGCTTATATACTTCTATAATGCGAAGTCCCTTGTCATAATATTCGTTGGCAATGGCTTTTATACTGGAAGATTTTCCGGTGCCTGCATCGCCATATAACAGACAGTTATTCGCCTTTTGACCATTCACAAACGCATCTGTATTGTCCTTGATTTTCTTTTTGGCAATCTCGTATCCGACCAAATCATCAAAATACACATGTGCAATATTCAAAATCGGTTCCAAACGAACCGCTCCGTCTACATTCGCGATTCTAAACGATTTATGTAAACCAAACTTGCCAACACCATATTCTTTATAAAACAGTGTCAGCGTATCCTTCATTTCCTCCGGTGTATTGTTTTCTTTAAATTTCACTGCCAGATTACAGATTCGGTCTCTGATTCTTGTGTTATACACTTTACTTTCCTCAGAACATCCTTCGTAATCCTCAATCAGTTCATACGCCCCTACACCCAGAGTGTTTTTCATATCTGAAAAATCATAGTCATACAATTCTTTAAAAATGGCAATATCATGAAGCACCGCCTTGTTGATGGTCCCTTCAACATTACCTTTAATTTCACAAGCCTTACTGTAGCTGTTTTCATTATTTACAAGCAAATTTGTCAAATAACAGTGCCAAAGATTGCCGTAAAATCCATGATTTCCGGCCTCCTCAATCAGTCTATGAATACAATCGTAAAACAGCGCTGCTCTATCCTCTTGATTGTAATACTCATTTGCATAATTTTCGATAAGCCAAACCATATCCCGCAGGATATCCCCAGCTTCAAATTCCCTGTATACAATCAACTGCTCTTCTCTCATTTTTTCAAGTACCTTTCTCCAAACCGGCACCTAGCCGGTTTTCACATTTTTCCTACCTATATCTTATAACAAATCCCTCTTGATAGCAATAAATGAAAACAGTATAATTATTTATATATTTTATTTTTAACCTACAGTTATCGGAGGTCATACATTTGAAAGAAAACAAAAAGAATTTATTAATAATAGGCTGTATATTTTTGGTATTAATTGTGGTGGTCCTGCTATTTAGCCTTGGTTCATCCGTAAAGAAATTACCCGACGACACTATAGGAAACACCGCAGGAAACTTAAACAACGGTGGTCTGTTTTGCGAATATAACGGAAAAGTATACTTTTCAAATGCTTACGATGGTGGCACCTTATATGTAATGAATTCAGACGAAACCGATGTAAAAAAGCTAAATGAATCTATTGTCAAATATATTAATGCCAGCGAATCCTATCTCGTTTACTATCAGGAAGGCGTACATACAGATGACGATTTGAGTTCAATTGTCCAGAATATGGGCGTTTATCGCACAGATTTAAAAGGCCAAAATGCAGATTGTATTGATAACAGTGTCTGCACCGGACTAATTCTTACCGGAAATCAAATTTATTATCAGCACTATGACAACGAAAAATACACCAGTCTTTATAAGACCGATTTAGCCGGCAAAGAACGAATCGAAGTAGCCGACGGAATTATTAATCCGCACTGCGTATCAGGCAACACTATCTACTTTAACGGAACAGACGGCGACCACTATTTATATGGTCTTAATACCAAGACAGATTCCATCGCAACCATCTGGACCGGAAATGTGTGGAACCCTGTTATTTCCGGAGACTATGTATACTATATGGATCTTTCCAACCACTACGGTTTATCCAGATATTCTCTTATTACAAACGAAGTAGAAATTTTAACACATGACCGGGTAGATTTTTTCAACATTGCCCAAAATATGATTTACTACCAGACCGCCGGAAAAGAAAATCTGGCACTGAAACGAATGAAGCTTGACGGAAGTGACAATGAAGTGGTTCATGAAGGCATTCATACCAACATCAATATTACCTCAAGATATGTTTACTTTAATGAGTTCAGCTTTGAAACACCGGTTTATCACACACCTGTTAATGGAGGTTCTGTAAGTATCTTTCAGCCAAATGAATAAATAACAAAAAAACATCCTTCTTTTTTTCTTAAACAACTTCGTTGTGAAGCCAAAAAAAAGAAGGATATTTTTACATATAATGATTTATTGTTTTCTCATCACTTAGCACTTCTACGTGTGCCATTCTGTATGATATCCCGGTATCGTTCCAAAATTGCCGTAGTTCCGAAGGCTACAATAACAGTGTCCTTATCCGCCAGAATGCCTGCCATTTCTATGGCTTCTTCTATGCTGGATGCATTTGTTATATTTGGATTTAATTTCTTATATTCCTGTGCCAATTCTATTGCAGGTAGTGCATTCGCCTGTTCAGGCGGTGTCACCGTTATAATCTGGTGTGCCATCATTGCACTTTCTTTTACCACTTCCTCATACTCATCCTGCAAAGTCCCCACAATAAAAATATATGTATTATCCGGATATGCGTATTGTAATTTCGCCATAAGAAGCTTCACAGAACTGCCGCTATCTGCTCCATCCGCTATAAAATATGGCTTTTTCTTTAATAATTCAAATTTTCCCTCACACTTGCACTTTTCAATCGCCTTCGAAATCAGTTTCTCCTTTAGGGCTACGCCTGCGTTTTCAAGCCCTAAAACAATCTGCTCCCTCGCTATTTTTTCCCGTGTATGTACCGGTGCCTCTGTCAAAGTCTCCCATATAGCCTCCAAATCACATTTCTCATCACTCGGAAGAATTAGAAAATCAACACTTTTGTCCTCAAAATACTCCAGTGCAATCCTCAAATACGCTTCCATTCCGGTAATGTTTTTTTCATTTTTGCCATCCCCGATACTTTCGAGCAGTTTCTCGCCGTATTTTGCAAAATCTTTCTGACTGATTGTCTTTCCATTATATAAAATGTGTCCTAAAGGTCTTTTTATTGCATAAGATGTAAAGCGGCCTACTGAGAATTTGTGTTCTTTTAAAACATTTTCCATATATTCCCCAATAAAGTCATACTCGAATCCTTCCGGAATATACAAAACCTTCTTAAATGCAAATTCATCCAAAAAAGCCCCTATTTTTGGTAGTTTTTTTCCTGTTTTTAACTGTTCTGTTTGCTCTAAAACCTGTGCATAATTCATCATTTTTGGCTTATCCTAATTCTATGAAATTTATTTCTATGAAACGATTAATAAAAGACTTTCTAATCTGCGGTATCACCGGCTGGTGTATGGAAATCGTATTTACTTCGCTTGGAAGTTTACTGATTCGGGATTATACCCTGACAGCGCACACATCGCTTTGGATGTTCCCCATTTACGGTATTGCCGCTTTCATTTTTCCATTATATCAAAAAATCGCGTTTTTTCCTATATGGCTTCGTGCATCTTTATATGCGGTTTTAATTTTCGCAGTGGAATTTGTAACCGGAATGCTGTTAAAGACCTTCGGACTTTGTCCTTGGAATTATGAACATGCCACATGGAATCTTGCCGGTGTGATACGTCTTGACTATTTCTTTTTTTGGTGCATCGCAGGCCTTGTCTTTGAAAAACTTTTATGCAGACTTCATACAGACGAAAAAATAGCGGCAGAACTCTAAATGCTCTACCGCTAAAATCATTACATATCCGCAAGATCTAAATCGTCCATTTCTCCTGAACCGATGTCCAATGTATTGATGGTTCTTCTCTTAAGTCTGGCTTCTTCAGATGCTTTCAAAATAAAATCTTTGATCGTTCTGGAATTTCTGATATGTTCCAAACGAAGCTCAGGATGTGTTGTATCACCTGTATAACATACAACTGTTCCAAGCTTTGCAAGTCTTTCCCAGAAGCTCTGTCGCAGTGTTACATCCTGGATTTTGTACATATAACAGTCGTTCTCAATCTTGTTTAAAAAGCCTTTATCAATGGTAACTGCTTCCTCTTTTATATAATATTTCGTAAATGTAAAAGGAAGACCAAAAAACACCCATCTTTTTCTTTCTATGTATTCCATAATTTTTGCCTCCTGTCGCATAAATAATCGCTTTATTGCAATTATTATATCGAATTATTTAAGACATTACAATCATTACTTTGCTAATTATTTTTCTTTGAAACTATCATCCACTGCCACATAGCCATATCAGAATACTCGCCTGCATATAAAACGCCTTGCTCTCCATCTTCTAAGCTTATCATATTAAATTCATTAACAATTTTGTCATAAAGTTCTATTACAAACGTTTTAACTTATGTAGAATCCTTTGAGATGTTTCCATTCTCCTTCAGATAGGTGGTTACTTGTATATATCACCTTAGAATTTCAGTTTTGAGTCCTTTCATTTCTCTAAGTTTGCCCCTTTTACATATTCTATTATCTTACAATCTATTTAATAATTTCACATATAATATAACTGTAAATATGTGAAATTCTTATTTTCTTATCTAATTTTTATGCCACTTTTGCAATAGTTCTAATTTGTACATTCTTCAGATTGCCAGTGATATCATTAGTAACAAATTCCTGAATTTTTCCAATATAACGATTCCTTACATCCTGAACCGATTCAAAACCTTGGTCTGATATACAACTCATTTTTCCATTTTCATCGAAGTGAAGTTCTATACTATCAGTTGTTGTCATTCCGTATTTCTTATCCCTGTATTCAGCCAACTGAAGTTGCTTGATAATATCTGCATCTGTTGTATCGTCTATAAATGTATACTTGGCTTTCAAATCGTCGTAAGACATTAGTTCGATACCATTTTGACTTGTCACATTGTTGTCAATCATATCGCTGATTTGAGTGCACTCGTAGTCGTACTGGCAAGCCTTTAACTTATCTATCTTGTTATATGTATCATAATTCTGATATTTTGAGGACATATCAGCATCATTTAGATAGTTTTCTGTATCACTTAATTTTAATTCCAATATAGTGTCTGAAGGTACATCATCATAACAAGACAAACCTACTACCTTACCTTCGGAATCAAAGTACACTTTGGTGTCTGCAAGTTCTGTTCCTGATTTGCTTCTTTGATATTCATATAATCGGAACTTGTCAAGAGTAGAATCACCATCTGATAAAAAGTTGTATTTGTCTACTATTTGATCATCTGAAAGAAAATTCTTTTTCTCTAAATATTCTGAAAATTCGGAATGTGCTTTGACTTTAGTATAATCATCATAAGAAGCCTTTCCTGAATCTAACAACATTCTTTCTTCTCTCGTTAAATATTCCAATTCCTTTAATTCGAAAAGCTTAGCATTGTCTCCTTTATATTGCTTCCATTCTGGAAACTCTTCGAATAATTCATTATTGCTATCTAATTTTTGAATATATTCGAATTTAGATATATCTCCTTCAAAATTTTCTAATTTACCTATATTTGACCAGACATCATCTCCTGATTGTATGTAACCAGCTTCTAATGCTTCTCGTACTTTATTTGAATGACGCTCAGCATTCTCTGTAATACCAATGCTTTTCTCTATCTTATGTACCGCACTTGTCTCTCCGCCCAAATGCATCTCACTTGGTAAAGCAACCGCTTGACCATCTTGTCCAATATGATGATGAACAAGAATTTGGCTTGTATAGGGTAAATACTCATACGCTTTAAAATATTCTATAAATTGAATATTACAAAGCGGCGAAATATTTCTTACGGTTATCCTATACTTATTGTTCCCATCAAAAGCATCTGGATATAGTTCTAACATTCTTTTCCAATAATCATTCGGATCTCGCACCCATCCTTGTTTATTGACATTTTTCGTCCCATTCGAATCGCCGTAATCCATGTTGAATATCATATCTGTATTATAACGCGGACTCGCCCAGCGATCTCTTCCATCATATAGCAAATATGTTTTATCCAGTACTTCATCTGATATATTTTCCCATGAATATACCTGCACTAATCCCATTCCCCTTTCATATTAATTAATAATTCCTCTATAGAAGATGCTATTCTGATTTCTTTTTTATCAAATGGTTGAACTGCAACCACTTCTCCTGTATTATTATTAACCTGCAATGAATAACTATCATCACCTCCAATGCAGCAAAAATTACCAATTAGAAAATATTCTGAATCATTTAGATAATGGAACAAATCTTTTCTAAAACGTTCCTTGAGCATTTTTTCAATATCATAATTTGGTAATATTTCTTTCAATTGAAGTTGCTCTACATTCTCTAATGAACCATCCAGTGGAAGAAACCAGTAAGTTGATATGTATTTCTTAATATCTGAATGAATTTTATAACCCAAATTTTCTTCAATAGACTGAAAGTCTACATTATTAACCTGCAATTTCGGTTGCCATTCCATATATCCATCTATAGGTTTCTCTGAAATATACAATCCACAATTATAAAACTTTTCATTAATAGAAGTTTTAGGATATGTATTCCATACTCGTTTCCATGATTCATTCATCTTACTAAAAAAAATATCAAAAGCCTTTTGCATTTTCATTTTCTCCTTTATACATAACTTTATTGTTTTATTATCTGTGTTTTCTAAATTCTATGTTTTAAGCAACCCTTTTTACAATATTTGTTACTTTTGTTTTTCTTTTTATCTTTCTGTTAATCATATAAACTACCTTGTATGTAATTCTCTCATTCTTCAAATTGTCCGTAGTATTGTTAGTAACAAATTTATAAATTTTTCCGATATTACAATTCCTTGCATCCTGAACCGATTCAAAACCTTGGTCTGATATACAACTCATCTTTCCGTTTTCATCAAAATGTAATTCTATACTCTCGGATGTATTTGTTCCATATTTAGCATCTCTGTATTCCGCGAGCTGTAGTTCTTTGATTACATTAGCATCAGTTGTGTCACTTATAAATGCATACTTTGCTTTTAAATCATCAAACGACATTATTTTAATACCATTTTGACTTGTCACATTGTTGTCAATCATATCGCTGATTTGAGTGCACTCGTAGTCGTACTGGCAAGCCTTTAACTTATCTATCTTGTTATATGTATCATAATTCTGATATTTTGAGGACATATCAGCATCATTTAGATAGTTTTCTGTATCACTTAATTTTAATTCCAATATAGTGTCTGAAGGTACATCATCATAACAAGACAAACCTACTACCTTACCTTCGGAATCAAAGTACACTTTGGTGTCTGCAAGTTCTGTTCCTGATTTGCTTCTTTGATATTCATAAGTCCTCAACTTATCAATTGCTACATCATTTTTATCAAGAAATTTATATTGTTCTAATAATGTATTATCACTTTTAACTCCCAGTTTTTCTATACATGCATCATCTACATTTCGCGATTTAAAATATTCATAGGCCTTAAATGTGTCTACATCCGTATCTGCCATCTCTGTAAAATAATTATATTTATTTCGTATGGCATCATCAGACATAATACCAATTTTGTCATCAAGTTCAGGACTATTATATCGATTAGCAACATCAAGTCCTCTATTAAAATCAACTAAACCACCATCTGCATCCATAGAATATTCTATATTTTTCAATGCTAATATTTCAGCATCAGTCAATTTGCCGCATCGTGCATATATCTCTCTTATTTCTGCATCAGATTTGAATATGCTTTCCATAGTAGATATATATCCTGCGTCTACATCTTTTACATCAGCATATTTTTCTAACTTTGATACATCAATTTTTTCCGTATCTCCCGTTGATGCATCATAAAATTCATTTGTCGGATTAGTTGTATCTCCATTATGTGCTCCTTCATAATGCTCCTTATGATTAAGTGCTTGGATATTTCTCCAATCCCCTGCATACTCTGGATGTTCGGCTACATTTAACATATGATGTCCGTAATATGACTTGCCATTTATATCGTATGCAATATCACCATTGATACTCATTTTTCCTGTCTTTTCAGAAATATGTAAAATATCCTCTATTTGTTCCGGTGTCCAATTTCTTGTAGATTGTCCATTTTTTATTAATTCCTGTTCATGTGTCCAAAAATCGGCAACAGCTTGATTACGTAATTTCATAATCAATGCAGTACTTTCTTCTTTTGATAGAAGTGACAATACTTGTTTTCTATCTGAAACAGATAATTGATTAAATGAACTGGTTAAAACTTTTGTTTTACTTTTTTTATCTAATAATAAGAGAAATTTCGTTAATTGACATATTTCACTATCCTTCTAATTGCTATTTTTTTCTATTTTCTCCATTTCTTGCATCTCTTCTAATTTTTTTAATATTTCCAAATACCTCGCGTGTGTAAGAATTGGTTTATTACTATGAACATTACAAATACTTTTTAATACTTCTGCAAATGACTCCTTTTCCTCTTTTATCCCTTCAAAACATAAAATAATCTTTCCTGTTTCCTTCGAAAAACACACAACTTCTCCATCACCTATCATTTCGCCAATCACAACCAAATCATCAGGAACATAATTAGAATGAAATTCATCCGGTCCCCAAAAAGTCGCTGTATTTCTTACAATTCTACATTTACGCGAAAATCGAAGCCACTCTTTATATGATTCTGGAATAGAAACTCCATTTGCATCTTCCCAGTCTGTCATTTTTTGTTCTTCTATAGCCTCTTCAAAATATGAATCCTCTGCTCCGCTTTCCTCATCGTTTTCCCTACACAATTCCAACAACTTTTTAATTTCCTTTCTTAAACTGTTGTTTTTTGGTATCTTATAATCATACATATCCTTTTACCTCTCCTTTATAATATTATTATCCTCTCGGTCTTCCTGCTTCTTTCTCGCAGGAACCGGTTTCTGTATTGATATTCATAATGGCTTCCATCTGCGCAGGATTCCATTGCCTGGTTGCCTGCCCCTGTTTCAAAAGCATTCTTTCATGTTGCCAATAATCCAGCACTGCCTGTCTTCTTATATCTTCCAAGAACTCATCATACACATCCTCTGATATACTCTTTAGAAAGCCTAGATACTCTCTTCTTTCAGGAATATCAAGTGCATTAAAGGCTCTTGTCTTTTCTTCTATCTGACGACAATTCAAATGCTCGAATTTTCCCATTGATTCATTTTCAAATAACTTCTCGCCTTCTTTTGCCAAAGTGTTTTTCAGCATCTTGATAATACATTTATTCAAAAATTCCTTGAAAGAGGCATATTCTTTTCTGCTTCCATTAAGAATTCTTACTACCTTTCCGGTAAGAATAGACATACATACCAGTTCGCCATCGCCCACAATTCGTCCTATGATAAACATATCCTTTTCATTTACAAGTTGTTTATCTTCGTATGGCATTTCAAACACAGCCAAATCAAACAGTATTACTGAAAATCTGGTGAATTTGAGCCATTCTTTGTAATCGCTTGGAATATCTACCATATATTCATATTCCCAATCATCGATTATCTGTTGTGTCGCAGGCTCACTCATAAACATAGAACTTCTGCCATAATCTTTTACTAATTCCTTACACAACCCTACAATTGTCAGAATTTCCTCTTTTAAACCATTGTTCGTTAAATTATCCATTTTGTTTCCATACCCTCCTCGTAGCATTTGTATAGTCATTTGCTAAAATAAAAAAAGTCCGAGCACAATGATTTCTTTCACTCATTGCAACCGAACTTTCATAGCAATATTATAAAAACAACCTCGTGTAAAACACGTATTTGTACATATCACCTTAGAATTCTAGCTTTGCGTCCTTACATTTCTATAAGTTTGCCCCTCTTACTTGGCAAAAGTATAATACATTTTTTTCCAGAATTCAACATATTTTTAATTACAAATTTTTCATCTATTTTTTTACCCAAAATTCACGCCATATGTTATGATATTTCTATGAACTTACATATTAGGGAGGGTTTCTTATGACAGCAAAAGAATGTATTATGACACGTAGAAGTATCCGTCAGTTTTCGGACAAACCGGTAGACGAAGCAGTTCTTAAAGACATTATCGAGACAGCTTCATTTGCACCAAGCTGGAAAAACACACAGATTACCCGCTACGTGGCAGTTAAAGGCAAATTAAAAGATAAAATCGCAGCGGAATGTTGCGCACTTCACGCAAACAACGGCCGCATTATAGGTGATGCTGCTATGCTTATTGCAATCACCATTATCAAAGGCCGTTGTGGCTATGAAAGAGATGGTTCTTTCACGACCAAAAAAGGCGCCTCCTGGCAGATGTTTGATGCCGGTATCGCTTCCCAGAGTTTCTGTCTTGCCGCCCACGAACAGGGTCTTGGCACAGTCATTATGGGCATCTTCGATGAAGATAAAGTAGCCGAATTAATTGGTATGCCTGAAGAACGTGAAATGGTTGCTCTTATCGCTCTTGGTTATCCAAATGAAGAACCTGTTGCACCAAAGCGCAAAACGGTAGATGACCTACTGACTATTATGGAATAGTTCATTTAGTTTACATAATTTCAATTTATAACACAAACAAACCGCAAGATTCATCTTTTCAAGGTGAAATCCTGCGGTTTTCGTTTATTCCTCTATAAAATGCTTCGTATAATATTCAGAACTCTTTGCCAGTTCTTCAAACAAAATATCCTGTCCGTACTTATCACTTAAGGTATCCATATCCGTTGCAAACAAATTGGTTCCAAGCCCCAAACGGTTTCCTTCTATTTCTACTCCCATAGCTGCCAGCGTAGTCGGGAAGAAATCCAGCGTTGTGTAAAGATGTTCCCCATTACCTGTATATTCCACGGCAGAATTTACAATGGTAAAATACACGGTTCTGTTATATTCCCTGTCAATACTTCCGATGTATTCGCCTCCCATATTCAAATGGTCACCTGCGATAACAATGGTCGTATTTTTGTAAAACTCCTGCTCTTTAATCCATTCCACAAAATTATAAATCTGTTTGCTGGAACAATTAAGCGTATTTAAATATGGATCTTCGTGTGTTTCCAGACACTCTTCACACTGATACCCTTCCATAAAATGTGTATCCACAGTTAAAAGGGTCACATTAAACGGCTCACCCTTTGCATACTGATTCAAAATTTCGGTTTTGGCATATTCAAACAATTTCTTGTCCTCATATCCCCAGAATTCAAAATAATCTTCCGGAATATAACCTCGCTCTATCGCCGTATTGTAATCAAAAACCTCATACTCTCCATGGGTTCTGAACAGGTTGTCGCGACCGCCGAAAGATACATCCGAGCCGATAATTAACTGCTGATTATAGCCTTGCTCCTTCAAAATATCACCAAGGCTTGTAACTCCCGGCAAGAAGGACGTATAGTTTTCCTCATTTTCTCCCATCGGCAAAACAAGCGGAATCGACGAAGTATGGGCTGTCATAGCTGCCACAGTCCAATCGCAGTTGTACGTTACCACTGCTCCGTTTTGCGTCACAGGATTATAAAAGGAAGTATTTTCTTCCATTAGCTTGGTCAGCTCCGGAATATAATTTTCCTCCTGTGCGCCGCCATATTCTTCCGACATAAAAGAATTTTCCATAGACTCACAGAATATGTAAATCAGATTTCTCTTTTCATCAGGGAACGTAAGCTTAACTTTTTCCGGGTCCACATATTCGTGTTCATAAATCACCGATTTATCAAAATAGTGGTTCCACACATAACTGGCACCGCCTATTTTCACAAATGCAAAGGCCGCAATTACTACAAACAATAATATATTCACGGTCAGATAATGCTTTCTTATAAAATTCGCAATATCATTCCACTTTGTCTTCCTTGGCGATTCATTTTCGTCCGTTGTCAAGGTAATCAAAATAGACGACAAAACAATGCTGATCAGTAATGCTATCGGTGTTATCTGCCACGCAAAGGTGGTAAACACCTCTGTATTGGCACCATCCATAGGCGACAACAGATTATAAAGTATCTGCTCAAAATCTACGGTATTAAAATATATTACCTGCCAAATCAAGGCACTTGTAACTAAAATCGTAATGAAGAGAAAAATGTTTCCGAGAATAAAAATCGGACTGGTCCAGTTTTTCTTCATATTTTCCTTAAATTGTTTCATAAATCCTCGCTGACTTAACTATAAAGTTGTACGCTTATGCGACATTTATCTTTTTTTGTAATATGACCAATGCCCTGATAAAGAAACTTGCCCATTCCGCGGACATTCACAACATCTCCTTCTTTTAAAGACTTTGCATTGCTCGTGCACAATCTTCCGTTCACATACACAGTCCCCTTCTCAAAAAAAGAAAGGCTTTCGCTACGGCTCACATGATACACACCGGCCACTACCACATCTATTCTATCAGATGTTACGGTTATTTCCAGTGTTTTTCCTTCATCTTTAATAAATCTTAAGGAATCCTTCATCTTCTCACACTTTATATGGGTATGCTTCACCTTATCAAGACTTTCCATAATATAACCCGCTATACTTTCAAGGCAAAAAACATAGCCCTCATTCTCTAACAAAAAAATATCTCCGATAGTACTCCTGTCGATTCCAAGATTCATAATGGCGCCCAAAAAGTCCCTATGTGAAAATTCATCCGAAAACTTTTTGATAATAGGTGTTATTTTAATGCAGACAATAGGAAAATCCTCTTCATATCCTAAATTTTCAGTTTTACCAAACCGAATCACTTTCCTGTCACAAAGGTCTGTTCCGCCTTCTAACGTATACCCTACATAGGCCACCTCTCTTTCCAGTTCCCAAAAGATGGATTGTTCCGCAAGTCCTAAAAAGGCAGTAAACGTGTAAGAGCTTTGTTCATATGACCGTTTTGCCAACTCCAAAAAGCGGTTTTTTATCTGTTTTTCATCATACTTAGTCTCTATCGGCATAAAAATGCTCCTTATATGAAGTCCATATATCTTAAAAGGGATTATGTTGCCACAATCCCTCTTTCTTTTTTATGTGAAATTAATAACCTCTTCTTTCGGTTTCTTTGTACTCGTAACACTTACAGCATGAAGAACCGGTCCTTCGCCTTTGTAGCCTACAAATTTTTCCTTTTGGATAGTCGCTCTGACTTTTACCCATTCTTTCTGTTTTAAGCTTCCCGCTCCTTCATACCTACAAGCATAACCTAAAAAGGCCATATCATCGGCACAACAGGTCATAGCCATTCTACCAGGTACAAAGTAACCCTTCGGGAAATTATCCGGCACATATACCATAGCTGTAAATTCAATGGTTTTTCCGATATATCTGTCCATATTTTCCATCGTGTCAATATACCAGATACCATAGCCCAAATTGTCCAGTTCAATCACCGGTGCATTGATATCAAACGGTAAATCCTCTTCCAAAATCTCGTTGATTTCTCCGTTGGCATCTTCAAAAATAATATCCGCCTGTGGATTTACAGCTTTCATATTTCTTTTAAAACTGCTCAAATCTTCGATTCCATCGCAGCGATTAAAAATAATCATTTCTGATTTTCTGACCATCTCTGCTAACAACGACTTCATATTGGTATAGTACATTGTAAATGTGGACGCATCAATGGTTGTAATCTGCTGCTCAATTTTCCAATGAATCGGCAGCTTCATATTCTTGTAGTTCCACATACCATTATACTCAATAATAACACGTTCCGGTTTGTATTTTTTTTCCAATTCCATAAGGTTTGAGATTGAAAAATCTTCTTCCTCTTCAATCAAAACCATATCTGTACGGCTCTTTTTGAGAAGTTTTGCATCATACTCTACTTCACCTTCTTCACATACAATGAGAAGTGTTCTTCCTCTCGTTGCAAAATAAGGTTGTCCGATAGTATATGATATAAATTCACTTTTACCGCTTTCCAAAAAACCGTTAATCATAAATACAGGTATCATGACTAATTCCTTTCAAATAACTGTTTCAAATTCGCTTCATTAAGTTTTGAACCAATCACACAGATTTTGCCTGTTACATCAGGCTTTCCTTCACGTACGTTGCTTTCGCCCGGTACATAATCGAAGTAAATCCATGTTCCGTCTCCTGATGGCACCATACCCTTGGCACGAAGTACAAAACCGTAGGTTTCATCCTGCTCCAACGCTTCCAAAATTGCTTCCACTTCCGTTTTTTCAAAAATAGCCGGTGTTTCTAAACCAAAGCTTGTAAATACTTCATCCGCATGATGGTGTCCATGGTGGTCATGGTCGTGGTCATGGTCGTGACAGCCGCAACCACAGTGTTCGCCATGCTCGTGATGATGGTCGTGGTCTTCATCATGGTGGTGACCGTGCTCGTGATCTTCATCATGATCATGTTCGTGGTCGTGACAACCGCAGCTGCAGTGTTCACCGTGCTCATGATGGTGTTCGTGATGGTGTTCATGGTCGTTATGATGATGTTCCATCACTTCTTCCATCAATTCTTTTTCAAGATCTTTTGCACCTTCAATTGTATCTAAAATAAGCTGTCCGTCCAAATCATCCCATGGTGTTGTAATGATGGTTGCTTTTTCATTATGTTCACGAATAAGTTGTACACACTGTGCAATCTTTTCTTCGCTTAAAGCATCTGTTCTGCTTAAAACAATTGTACCCGCGTGTTCAATCTGATTGATGAAAAACTCACCAAAATTTTTCATATACATTTTACATTTCTTCGCATCTACAATAGCTACTGCGCTGTTTAACTGTACAGGCACGTCTGTCTTAACGCCCTCTACTGCTTTCATAACGTCAGATAATTTTCCTACACCTGACGGTTCAATCAAGATTCTCTCCGGTGCGTAAGTTTCAATAACCTCTTTCAAAGAAGTTCCGAAATCACCTACCAAAGAACAACAAATACAGCCTGAATTCATTTCTTTTATTTCAATACCGGCTTCCTTTAAAAAACCTCCATCAATACCAATTTCACCGAATTCATTTTCAATCAAGACGGTTTTGGAATTATTTAATACTTCTTTTAATAATTTTTTAATCAATGTAGTTTTTCCTGCACCTAAAAAACCGGAAAAAATATCAATCTTTGTCATTTTACTGCCTCCTTAAAAATTTCCCCTAACGGTCATTATACTATTTTTTAAGTCATATCTCAAGATACAAAGTTTATACTTGCTTAACAAAAAACGAGTAAGAAGTTTACACTACTTACTCATCTTAATGCTAATGTGATTTTTCACCTTTTACACAAACCTTCTCTAATTTTAACTGTAACGTACTACGACATGTAATACATTATTCTTTTCTTCACAACTATCTACTATCATTTTATCATATTCATAGGCCGTCTTATCGTAATTGCTGCCGTACTCAGCCAATTTGGTGTTGTTTCCAGAATCTTCTTTCAAATAAATAACAAATCTGTCAAAAACATCAAAATCGACTTCTTTTTTCTTGTACTTTTTCCATGTCAATTCTTTCATATACAACACTCCTCCTTCCAGCTCACCATTACATTATACGTTTTTACCTCCATACCCATTCTCTAATATGTAAAAATTAATAATATATCTAAAGTACTATCCCCACTTATATTGTATACCATATTTTGTGTGTATTCAACTTATTATACTATTTTTTTTGAAAAACTCAAGTAAAATTTTATATTCTATTTCTTTTACTTTCTCCTCGGGCATATCAATATAAAATTGTAGACCATTAGTTCCTCTTAATTTATAGCCTTTTTCTCTCCATTTTCTTAATTCTCTTTCACCTAACAATTGTACCGTTATCAAATATTTACCAATTAGTCCATCTGTATAATCTTCTTCTTTTACATACAGTCCACATGTATTTTCATGGTCTTGTAGTGGTCTTCCTTCTCAAAGGGTTCGCCCACAACTACTTCCAAATTAATAATTTTAGCCGCTTGCAACATATGATTTAGTCTTTCTTTTTTTGTATTAGTTATTAATTTCATATATAGCCTCCGTTTCAAAAAATTCACCTTTATCACTTTCTATATACAACGTATTTTATTAAAAGTAAACAAGTTGCAAAATTTTTATATAAAAAAGACCTAGTTTCACAAACCAAGGTCTTTTTATAATAAAAGCAAAACGATAAGCCGGGTTATGTCGTGAATGATCATCTATCTAGAACGACTGTTACCAGTCGCTTCAAGCGACCCACCTGAGAACGGATCGGGCAAATCCATATGTTCTCTATTTGGTCTTGCTTCGGATGGGGTTTACATGGCTATTGTTGTTACCAACAACACGGTAGTCTCTTACAC